>CAZFWN010000012.1:2779-4521 GCA_964522745.1 uncultured Ktedonobacterales bacterium | reverse complement strand
GCCTCCTGCGAAGGCCCAACCCCAGGCACCGCCGTCACCTGCGACCTGAGCAGAAAATGCCCATCGAGCGCGGCCTGCCCGTCATCAGCAGCCAGAGCGCTCTCCCCACCATCCTCGCCCGGCGCTGCATCAGCAGCCGGCACCTCAAGCTGATTCGACAAGATCAGCAGCCGGTTGCCACGAATGACGGGTGGCGACGGGCGCTCGCGGGGCGCCTCAGTAAAGAGTGTCTCCCCAGCGGCAGGACGCGAGACCGCAGCACTCCGCTCATCGGATGGCGCTGGCGCTCTCTGCACCGCCGCAGGCGCCAGCGCCGGACGCGAGACGCTGGATGCTGGCCTTGGTGTCTCAACCCCTTGCGCAGCAGGAGTCGGCCCATCCTGCCCGCTCAGCCTGGCAAGCGCGGCGCGTAGCTGGGCGGCGCGCTGCATCGGGTCGAGCGTGTGATAGCCCTGCAATAAGTGCTGCACTGCCTGCTCAACAGGCATGGACGAGTGCTGGCCGCTGCCATCCTCACCCAACTCGCCAGCCTGACGCAACCTGCTCACTTCCTCTGCCCAGCGCGCTACAAAGGCTTCCAGTCCGCCTGGCCGTACCGTTTGATCGGTATGCCCCAGGCGCTGCTCATGCAGTAAAATCTTGCGGGCCTTCTCGATGACAGGTGGCAGCACGCGGCGTCCCCTCCTTCGCACGGATCAGCGCCATTGCTCGTGGCACCTCAGCGAAAATGGAAGTGCCGGCCAGGAGATGCCGGCACATTCACACAAACATGATGAGTCCGTTTGCTCTTTGCAGATATTCTGCCCAGCCGTTCTCGTTGTGGAAATCAGGCAACGCACCAGACTGGTTATATTGCCAACGGCCTACGCCGTCGCAACCGCCGGCTCAAAATGAATCTCCAGGTTCTTATCAACAAAGCGCGCCACTTTGGCATCCATTGGCGCCAGCACCGCCGGCAGCGTTAGCTCGCGCTTAAAGTTTCCCACCTCGACGATCATCTCATCATACTTCTTGGTCAAGACGACTTTGTCCAACTCCACATGGGGCAGCGGCAGCCGCAAGATATAGCCCTGGCCGTTCTTCACCAATTCCTGTACCGCGCCACGATAGAAGACGCGCGTTGGGTCTTCATCGCCAAACACTGTTAGCGCCAGCTTACCCAGATCATCGACGCCGAGAATCTCCTGGGCCTGATAGGGCGCTTCCCAGATCGGCAAAGGCCGGAAGGTATCGTAAATCTGCTGGCGGTAGCGCTCCTGCGCTTGCACCAGATGCTGCACAAACGCATCCTGATAGTCGCCCTTTGGCAGCACCCGATTGCAGACTACGCCATCAATCGGATAATTATACAGCGCCAGATAGGTTTCCGCACGCAGCGCTTCCTTAATGACCATCTTCTCCGGGTTGACCACCAGCCGGTACGAACTCACCTCCGGGTCCACCAGCACCTCGCGCAGCAGCTTGACCCGATCATTCAAACGGCGCAGCGACTCAACCAGATTGACGGTGGAGGGCACAAACGCCTTGAGCAAGGGCCTTGCCATATTCAAGGCCGTCTTTTGCAGCCCGCTCGTTCGCCCGACATACCACAGAAACGATTCCGGCATGCTCAGCAGCCGCATCGTCTCACCAGTAGGGGCAGCATCGATCACCACCGTCTCAAAATTGCCATCCCGCGCGTTGCGGTAGATATTCATCAAGCCGATCAGTTCATCCATGCCGGGGATGACCGCCATCTCTTC
>CAZFWN010000012.1:0-2679 GCA_964522745.1 uncultured Ktedonobacterales bacterium | reverse complement strand
GGGAAGCACAACCACTCTCAAGTGTATCACACCTCTTTCCTTTCACTCCACTTATTAGAGGTACGAAGGGCCAGCGCGAAAAGTTCATCCGCGCTCCCCAGAAAAACTAGCCATCTGGCGGATGCAGACCTGTGGTACGCTACAGTATGCTACGCTCAGGATGAGCAGATCACCATCAAAGCTTGAGTGCCGACTGTCTGGCGCTCTTGCGCTTTCTTTTAGGAAGCGTTATCATACAGGGAGCATTGTAGTGTTTGAAAGAAATTGCTCATACATGGCCTTGATCCTCTGAAGGAGCCAGCAAAGGTGCCCACACAAGAGAAACCTCGTACTATTCGTGAACTCAAACAGAGCAACTATCAGGTTCTCTCCGTCAAAGAAGAGATGCGCAAGAACCTGATCGAAAAAATACGTAAAGGGGAGAGCCTCTTCCCTGGCATTATTGGCTATGAAGAAACCGTGATCCCTCAGGTGGAAAATGCCATCCTCTCCGAGCAGGATATTATCTTCCTGGGCGAACGCGGCCAGGCCAAGACACGTATCGCCCGCAGCCTGGTCAATCTGCTGGATGAAGAAGTGCCCATCATTACCGGCTGCGAGATCAATGACGACCCCTATCATCCTATCTGCGCCGCCTGCCGGGCCAAGGTCGAGGAAGAGGGCGATGATGTTGCCATTACCTGGATTGGCCGAGACCGGCGCTATGGCGAAAAACTGGCAACCCCGGATATCACCATCTCCGACCTGATCGGCGAGGTGGACCCGATTCGCGTCGCCGAGGGGCGCTATCTCTCAGATGAACTCACCATCCACTATGGCCTGATCCCGCGCACCAACCGGGGCATCTTCTGCATCAACGAACTGCCCGACCTGGCCGAGCGTATCCAGGTGGGCCTGCTCAACATCATGGAAGAGCGCGATGTCCAGATTCGCGGCTATAAAGTGCGCCTGCCGCTGGACGTCTACATCGTTGCCAGCGCCAACCCGGAGGACTACACCAATCGCGGGCGCATCATCACGCCGCTGAAAGATCGCTGCGGCTCGGAGATTCGCACGCATTATCCGCGCGAGATCGAGAACGAGATCGCCATCATGGAGACCGAAAGCGCTACGTTTCTGGCCGATGGCCTGGAGACCGCTTATCCCAAGTACATGAAGGAGATCATCGCCGAGATTACCCATCAGGCCCGGCGCAGCCAGGACATCAGCCAGCGCTCTGGTGTCAGCGTGCGCGTCTCGATCACCAACTATGAGAACGTGATGAGCAATGCTGTCCGACGCGCCATCCGGCTGAACGAGCGCCAGGCTGTGCCGCGCATCAGCGACCTGCCCGCCGTGCTGGCCTCCACCAGCGGCAAGATCGAACTGGACACCGTTGGCGATGCCAAAGAAGATCGCATCATCCAAAAGCTCATCAAGAGTTCTGTGCAGAAAGTCTTTGGTGAGTATTTCGAGGTGCGCGAGTTTGAGCAGTTAGTGGCCGGCTTTGAGCGTGGCCTGAGCGTACAAGCCTCGGATAGCCTTGCCTCGATGGAATATGTCAATCAACTGGCGCGCGTTGGCGGGCTGAAGCAGGCGGTTGCCAAGCTCAATGGGCATGGCACACCAGCCTCCGTCGCCTCCGCCGTCGAGTTTATTCTGGAAGGGCTGCACCTGAACCGCCGCCTGAACAAACACGAGCATGCTGGCGGAAGCCGGTATAGCAGCAGCCGTTAGACATCGCCGTACATCAGCGTAGCGCTTCCTGACGAGGCGCCGTTTCGCCAGCATCAACAGGCAGTCCTGCTGCCCGGCCTGAAACGGCCCTCGTTTTTCTCACAAGAAGGGATCAGCGATGTTCTCCCGGTACAACTACTCGCGCTGGGATGGCACACAGCGCATTGATGGCCTGGACGCCGACGAGGTTCTGGACGCGCTCTCCGAGGAGTATCTGCGCGAGGGCGACCTGCGCCGCGCCCTGGAAAAAATGATGCGCGAGGGCTTCCAGGGCCGAAACGACCAGCGCCGCATGGGCCTGCAAGAACTCATGGAGCGCCTGCGCAACCGCCGCCAGCAGCAGCTTGGGCGTTACAATATGTCCTCGGTCATGGAAGACATCCAAAAGAAGTTGGAAGAAATCAAGCAGATGGAGCGCGCGGGCATCCAGCGCCGCCTCGACGACGCCTCTGGCCGCCCGCGCCAGGACGCCTCGCCTGAAGGCGACCAGGGCCAGCAAGGACCATCCGACCAGGACAGCGAGAACGGACCAGAGGGACAAGAAAGCCTGGAGAGCCTGGAAAGCCTGAGAAGACAACAGGGGCAGCGCGGGCAATCCGGCCAGCAAGGACAACAAGGCCAGCGGGGACAATCCGGGCAGATGGGCCAGCCACAGGCCAGCCAGCAAGGCGGCCAGCAAAGCCAGGGGCAGCAAGGTCAAAGCCAGCAGGGGCAATCTGGCTCCCAGCAAGGGGCACCGGGTCTGCCAGAAGGACTGGACCCGGAAGCCCTGCGCAACATGCTGGAGCGCATGGCGAACCGCAAGCTCCAGTTCCTCGATCAACTGCCGAACGATGTGCCCGGCCAGATTAAAGAACTGACCGACTATGAGTTCATGGACGACGGCGCGCGCCAGGCGTTTCAGGAATTGCTCCAGCAGCTTCAGCAGCAGATCATGCAGCAGCACTTCCAGGGCATGCAGCA
>CAZFWN010000011.1:0-63058 GCA_964522745.1 uncultured Ktedonobacterales bacterium | reverse complement strand
CTGGTTTGTTGAGGCAGTTGGCATCGTGTATACTGATGCCACGAAAGATGACTTCTGGCGACTGGTTGTCGCAATGGTGAGGAGGCTAGTATGGCTGATGTACGCCCCTTTTCTGGAATACAGTATGCGCCTGATCTGAGATCAAATCTGGCGGCGTTAGTGACTCCACCGTATGATGTTATTTCGCCTGAGGCCCAGGCAGGCTATTATGCGCGCCATCCATTGAATATTATTCGCCTGGAGCTGGGGCACGATGAATCTGGCGATGATGCGCTGAATAATCGCTATACCCGCGCAGCGGCTACCTTTGCCGATTGGCGTATGCGTGGGATGCTGGGCCAGGAAGCACACCCCGTCATGTATCTCTACCGGCAGCGATTTCAGGCTGCCGGCAAGGATTACTGGCGCAGCAGCTTGCTGGCGCGGGTTCGTTTAGAACCCTGGGAAGCTGGGGTGGTGCTGCCCCATGAGAAGACGTTGGCAAAGCCAAAAGATGATCGCTTGAAATTGCTGCGCGCCTGCGCAGCGAACCTCAGCCCAATTATGGCGCTCTACCAGGATGAAAGTGGCACGCTGCACCAGCTTTTCAAGGCGCTGAACGAGTTTTCGCCGGAGGCCGATTTTACCGATGAGGTAGGCGAAGAACACTGGCTCTTGCCGATTACCGACAGGGCACATTTGAAGATCATCCAGGATTTCTTTGGTGATCGGCGGCTCTATATTGCCGATGGGCACCATCGCTATGAAACGGCACTTGCTTACCGCGATGAGATTCGTGAGATGCGCAAGATGCTGCATCCTCAAGATGCAGCCAATTTTGTGTTGATGTCACTCGCTGCTTTTGAGGATCCAGGACTGGTGGTTTTGCCGACCCACCGGCTAGTAAAAAATATACCAACAGAACGGATTGAGAGGGTGATCGAGGCAGCAACTCAGCATTTCGTGATCGATACCTTGCCAACCAATAGCTCAGCAGCGCAGATACTGGCGAGCCTGGAGGCTGAAACGGGGGCTGGTGCCCTGGTGCTTGTAACGCCAGAGCAAACGCTGCGCCTGCGCGCACGCCCGGAGGCAGCCCAGCGGATGGCTGTGACGGGCCGCTCTGCGCCCTGGCAAGCGCTCGATGTGGCGATCTTGCAGACGATAGTGCTGGAGGACGCGCTCGGCCTTGATGCGGCGGCGATCACTGGTGGCGATTTCTTGAGCTATACACGAGATGCTGAGGCAGCGGTGGCTGCCGCGCGGAGTGGCGCGGCGCAACTGGCTGCGCTGCTGCGCCCGACGCGCGTTGAGCAACTGCGCGATGTAGCGGCGGCTGGTGATCGCATGCCGCAGAAGTCAACCTATTTTTATCCAAAACTGATTACTGGGTTGGTTATCAATCCCCTTTGGTAGCAAAAGCTGGGCAAACAGAGAACGATTCCATCTCTATCAGGAGAGGATCAAGCCCTAAGAGAGGAGGGTCTTGCATGAGTGAGCAGGAGGCGGTACAAAACTGTACCCGATGTGGGGCCAGGAACGCTCCAGATGCACAATTTTGTGGGGGCTGTGGGCAGGCACTCCTCGATGTCTCAGAGTATTCAGCCGGGGATTGGCTGCCGGCTCCCTCAGCCCCTGGCTCGTGGCAAGAACACGCGCCGTCAGGGATGCGACCAGCGCCTGGAGCCGTTCCAGCAGAAGACGGTTCTGTTGGGGAGAGAGACGCTGCCTCCGAAGCGCCAGAGGGGCAGGTTGCCCAGAAACGCTGTGCCTGGTGCAGCGCTCTCAATCCCTGGGCGGCAGCGGTCTGTGAGCATTGTGGGGCGCATTTCCCCGTCCCAGAGCAAGATGAAGCCTTCCGCCGTGCTGCTGAAGAGCGGATGCGGCAAGATATGGAGAGCCTGAACTTTTGGAGCCAGCGGCGCCGGCGTGGATGGCGCCGCTTTTGGACGTGATCAGATGGTGGCAAGAATCAGGCAGCCAACCTGGCGGAATTATTTGACAATGCCGCCCCTGTATGCTATTCTAATAGGGCTTCTTTCGACCCGCTGAGGATACTGAAATTGATGGCTACATAGCCCATATCACAACTTTGTGGGTTGTGAGGCTGGCCTGAGAAGGGCTGGCCTTTTTTCTGCTTGTTTTCCCTCGCCTGGCATGCTTCCCTTGTTGAGAATGACAACTGATAAGGTGATGCCAGGTATGAGGAGGGATGGTATCTGCTATGGCAAGAATTGTGGTCGCCATGAGTGGCGGTGTTGATAGCTCGGTTGCAGCAGCGCTGCTCAAGGAGCAGGGCCACGAGGTCATTGGCATCATGCTGCGCCTCTGGTCTGAGCCGGCGTCTGAACTGGATGAGGGCGTGGAGCATGTGGCTGAGAATAAGTGCTGCTCGCTGGAGTCGGTAGGCGACGCGCGCCGCGTTAGCCAGTTGCTTGATATTCCCTTTTACATGGTCAACGTCGAGCAGCAGTTCCGGCAGACCATTGTTGATTACTTCTATGAGGAGTACGTCAATGGGCGCACGCCGAACCCGTGTCTGCGCTGCAACCGGCATATCCGCTTTACCCTCTTGCTGGAGCGCGCCCTGGCGCTGGGCGCTGATTATCTGGCGACTGGACATTATGTGCAGGTCGAGACGGATGCTGTGACCGGCAAGCGGGTGCTGCGCAAGGGCATTGATCCGGCGAAAGATCAGTCCTATGTGCTGCATGTCCTCAATCAGCAGCAGCTTGCGCGTGCCTGCTTTCCTTTGGGCGGCTTCACCAAGCCGGAGGTGCGGGCAATGGCAGCGGAGCGTGGCCTGCCGGTGGCGACAAAGGCAGAAAGCCAGGAGATTTGCTTTGTTGCTGCCGGCGACTATCGCGGCTTCATGAAGCGCTATACAGAGAGTGTGGGTGCTGAGGCTCCTAAACAGGGACCAATCCTCAACCTGAGCGGAGAGCAGGTGGGAACCCATCAAGGTTTAGCTTATTATACGGTTGGTCAGCGCAGAGGTCTAGGAGTAACGACGCGCGCGGCACTGCATGTCCTCAAACTAGACCCTGCTCGCAACGCGATCATTGTGGGGGACGCGCAGCATCTGGAGCGCGATACCTTTACGGTAGAGCAGGTCAATTATCTCAGTGGCGAGATTCCCGCACAGCCCTTTGAGGCCGCTGTACGGGTGCGCTATAAGGCGCCAGAGGTGCCGGCAGTGGTGACACCGCTGGGGCCAACTACTGCGCAGATTATCCTTTCACGCCCACAACGGGCAATTACTCCCGGCCAGGCTGCCGTCTTCTATGGTGGCGCAGTCGGCGATGAGGTGTTGGGTGGTGGCATTATTACCGGCGGCTAGCGCTCTGGCGCTGGTCGCCGCTCTGGCAGCTTGTGAGGCACTGAGGCACGATGGAACAGGCACATATCCGTAATTTTTGCATTATTGCCCATATCGATCATGGGAAATCAACGCTCGCTGATCGGCTGCTAGAGTTCACCGGCACGCTCACCAAACGCGAGATGGCCGAGCAGGTGCTTGACCAGATGGACCTGGAGCGCGAGAAGGGTATCACCATCAAAGCCCAGGCGGTGCGTATGCGCTATACCACCAAGGATGGGCAGGAATACGAACTGAATCTGATCGATACTCCCGGCCATGTCGATTTCACCTATGAGGTGTCGCGCAGCCTGGCTGCCTGCGAGGGCGCGCTGCTGGTGGTGGATGCGACCCAGGGCATTGAGGCGCAGACGCTTGCCAATCTCTACCTGGCAATCGAGGCCGATCTCACCATTATTCCCGTCGTCAACAAGATTGATCTGGCGAGCGCCGACCCAGAGCGCGTCTCACAAGAGATCGTCGATGTCATCGGGTTGCCCAAGGAAGAGATTATCCTGGCCTCGGCGAAAGAGGGTATTGGCACCAAAGACATCCTTGAGGCGATTGTCCAGCATATTCCGCCGCCAAAGGGGAATTTGCACAGGCCGCTGCGGGCGCTGGTCTTTGATTCTCATTACGATGCCTATAAAGGGGTCATCGCCTACGTGCGCCTGATCGACGGGGAGATCGCCTCGACAGATCGATTGCTGATGATGGCAACCGGCAGCACGGCAGAGGTGCTAGAGGTGGGCTATTTCCATCCCAACCTTACAGCGGCAGATTCGCTTTCGGCAGGTGAGGTGGGCTACGTTGCGACCGGCTTTAAGAATGTGAAGGATTGCCAGGTGGGCGATACTATTACGCTTGCCACGAGTCCTGCTGATGTCGCCCTGTCGGGCTATCGCCCGGCCAAACCGATGGTCTTCGCCGGCCTCTATCCCGTTGAGGGCAATGATTACCCCTTGCTGCGCGATGCGCTTGACCGTCTGAAACTGAATGATGCTTCGCTGGTCTATGAGCCGGAAAACTCGCTTGCGCTTGGGTTTGGCTTCCGCTGTGGCTTCCTGGGGCTGTTACATATGGAGATTATCCAGGAGCGCCTGGAGCGGGAGTATGACCTGGATATTTTGGCGACGGCTCCCAGCGTAGAATATCTGATAACGAAGCAGGATGGCTCAGTCGTTGCCGTCGATAACCCGGCACAACTGCCACCGCTGGGTGAGGTACTCAAAATTGAAGAACCCTGGATGGATATTAGCGTCTTTGCCCCCAGTCGATATATCGGCGCGTTAATGGAGTTGGTGACCACACGGCGCGGGGTCTTCAAAGATATGAAATATATTGAAGAAGACCGCGTACATCTCACCTATCAGATGCCGCTGGCTGAACTCATCGTTGATTTCTACGATCAACTGAAATCCCGCACGCAGGGCTATGCCTCGCTCGATTATAGTTTCGCTGACTACCGCGAGGCCGATCTGGTGAAGCTTGATCTGTTGGTGGCGGGGGAACCGGTGGATGCCCTTTCGCTGATTACGCATCGTGATAAAGCGTACAATATCGGGCGCGCCCTGGTAGAGCGGCTGCGCGAGGTGATCCCCAGACAGCTCTTTGAAGTGCCCATCCAGGCGGCTATCGGGCAGCGCGTCGTAGCGCGGGAGACTGTGAAGGCGTTGCGCAAGAATGTGCTGGCAAAATGTTATGGGGGCGATGTGACCCGCAAGCGCAAACTCTTGGAGAAGCAGAAAGAAGGCAAGAAACGTCTCAAGCGAGTGGGGAACGTTGAGATTCCGCAAGAGGCGTTTATGGCGATGCTGAGCCTGGATGAACACAGCTAGCGACGCCACTTCGAACGCTTGGAGTCACTAGAGACGCCAATAATAGAGAGACCAATAAAGAACAGGCTCGAACCATGTAGTTGGTTCGAGCCTTGTGCCTATCTACTACTTCACCGACTTTTTGAGGAAGCAGGTTTGTTCAACCTGTCTCTTATCCCTGCTGGGCCACAGCAACCCACGTCCTATTTTCGTCATCCTGCGCCGCATCGTGAAAAATACAGGTCGCAGCTGGAGGGGTTTTGGCACGGTCCGTCAGGGAAGGCCGGTTGCCCGCCTTTACGGGCCCGCTTAGTCGATTTGAAACACCATCCCCAGAAGGCGAATCGGCTTTTTCATTGGAAACATAGGCTGTTTTCTCCTTTCCTAGCTCCAATGCAAGGCTGTGGTTAGCCCTGGCCTTGATCTGCTGTTCCCTCTGGAACTATAGCCAGTATACCATCCTTATCTCGCGCTGTCAAGGTTTTGATACAGGAAATTTTGCGCGTTCTGCCTCCATCTGCATTGAGGCTTGCTAGGATGAATGTCTGCTTTGCGCAGTGGCTTCAGCAAAGACGTGCTGGCGGCCAGAGCGCTGTTCCAGCGCGATGAAGTAACGCAATCCTTGTCCATAGAGGTCTTCGCGGCGGGTAGCGCGCGCCGCTTCGCGCGTATGCCCCAGGGCAATGAGTACCTTATAGGCGACCCACTCGGCAAACCCCTCATGAAGCAGCATAGCCTGATCGTGTGGGGTGTGATTGGCCTGCCAGGCGTGTGCATATTCGTGGGCCAGTGTCCCGATCAGGCTGGCTCTGGGCAACCCGCGTTCAACATAAATGGCTCGACGGGTGCCATGTTGAGTGAAAAAGCCAACGACGTGCTGGTTCGTCCCATCTGGGGAAGCAGGTCGGTATTTACCAAAACTGCGTTGGACGGTGGCTAATTCTGTTGGATCTGCTACGATAAGAACTGGAATCACCTCTACACTGATTCCTGGCACGCTTTTGGCCTGCTGAATGACCATCTGATACAACGCCTGGACACCTGATTCATCAAGCACCAGCGTGCGCGCACATTCGCCGCAGCGATATTGGCCGCCAGTGAGGCGCTGACCGTCTTTGCCGAGTGGCGCGCCGCACACATCGCAAGGTGGTTGTTGCTCGGCACATTCCGGGCAATACGGCTGAGGTGAGTCACCAAAGCGATAGTATTGGCTGCTGATCGGTTTGCCACAGGCGCCGCAGCGTGGCAGCGTGGCGAGACAGGTCTTACAGAACAACTGCTTGCCGATCTCCTGAAGCGCGCGTGCTGGCTCATGACAATGGCTACAGCGGAGTGCCTGCTGCTGGCAGTGCGAGCAGACAATGAGACCAGAACTGTAGGTCATGTAGCGCCCGATAATAGGGCGTCCGCACAGGTGACAGAACTTGGGCTTCACTGGGAGAGGCAGGATAAGTGGCATCATGGATGAGCGCTCGCATTTCTCACGCTCTTGCCGCCATTGAAATGTGCCAGGCTGCGTACTCGATGAAGGGCTTGCTCCGCGTGAAATTCCTGGTAGATTGCCAGTGCCGACTCTCGAAAAGTCGATGCGGCAGCCTGCTGCTCCTGGGTGGGGGCGTTGCTGAGATGAACTGCCAGCGCCTCCAGTGTCAGCGCCTCTTCCCAGCGGGTGCCCAGGTCTCGATAGCATTCGAGTGCCGTGTTGAAGTCAGCGCTCGCTTCAGTAAACTCCCCGCGCCTGGAGCGTATCAGACCCCGCGTGCGTATCAGGCCGGCCCAGTCTTTTCTATTGCCTGTGCGTTCCGTCAGGGTCAAGGTTGTCGGGCCTAATTCATCATAGCGCGCCTCATCACCAAGCAGAGCCGCCAATTCTACCAGCCTGGCCCGAATGTGCGGTTGTTCAAATGCTGGATACTGGTTGGCGATGCGCTGGAAAATCTCGCGGGCCTCCTCTAAGCGGCCTTGCTCTATTCTGAGGTGCCCAATAATAAGCTCATAACGAGGATTTGGTGCGGATGCGGCTTGCTCGGCCATCGTTGCATAGTAGTCTCCTCGCTCATCCTTGCCGGTGCGATAGGAGATGGCAGCCAGAGCGGCGATGCCGTTGGGGGCGGGCAAACTCTGGCTCAGCAGATCGTACTGTTCGCAGAGGATCGCTAGCTTCTCGCCCCAGTGAAGCACGTCCGGCCATCTATCCCACTGAAAGTAGATGAGAACCTTCTGGCCGAGCATAGCGCAAAGCTTCCTCCGACTGTTCATGGATTCAGCAACTCTCAAGGCTTCATTTGCCCAATGGAGCGCCTGAGAGTATTCTGAAAGCTGATAATAGGCCCGGCTGGCGGTGTAATAAATATCGTACACCTCTGCACGGTCACGGATGCGCTCAGCCAGCGCCAGCCGGCGTTTCTGCACCTCCAGAAACGCGCGATAGTCGCTGACATTGCCATAAACGCTGGAAAGAGCATCCAATACCTCTGAATGGTACATGGGATTGCTCAACTGCTCAACCAGGCCGGCTGCCCGCTCAGCGCTGCCTATCGCATGCTGTATCGCTGTCTCATCACGCTGCTGGCTGAAGTAGGCAGAGAGATACCAGAAGGCTTCGCTCGCCAGGAGCAAGGCCAGTTCTGGGGTTTCCGGTTGATCTTTCAGGAGCGCCAGACCTTCATCCAGATAGGTGCGAACCACCTGCAAATCGGGTGGCCGCTTAAACCAGGCACGCCAACGGGTGCCGAGCATGGTGAGATGTTGATACAGGTGGACACGTTGCTGAGCAGAGATATTGTGCGATTGGTTAAGAGATTGCTGGTAATGCTCCCAGGAAGAATCACCGTCGGAGAGGACGAAGTACGCCCTGGCTAATTTTTCATGCAAGCGCGAGCGCAGCGCGTGATCGCCTTCGCTCCCGTTGAGTAAATCAAGCGCGGCGGTATAGTGTCGCACAGCCTGGTTTGCCGCATATTTGCCAAGTGCTTCATCGCCTGCCCGGATGAGGTATCTGCTCGCTTTCTCACGTAAATCTGCCTGAGCCTGGGCACGCGCTGGCCTACGCAAGAGTGCCTGCCCAGATGCAGTCTGCGAGGAGGCAACGATAGCTTGATGATAGTGGTAGGCTAGGAGTTCGGTAAACTCCTCGATGCGTCCGGCAGCGATGCGCTCCAGCCATTCGGCCATGCGGGCATGTTCACGTGCCCGGCGCGCACGTGACATGCTGGCATAGGCCACGTCACGGACCAACACGTGCTTAAAACTATATTGCACATCATGATCGATCAACAATCCTGTGGGGCGTTCGTTCTCGATCAGAAAGTCTTTATGCAGCAGTTGAGACAGGGCTTGCTCGAGATGAGCCGGAGTCATCTCCTGGGCCAGATGAGCAAGCGCCCCTTTCCAGAAGGTGCGACCAGCTACAGCAGCATGATGGAGGACGCGCTTCTCTGGGATGGACAGCAGATCAATGCGGGCCGCCAAAACGCCTTGAATTGTATCAGGGAGACTGAATGAAAGAAAATCAGCGTAGGTGCTGCCTGGGTCTTGATCGGCGACCTGCCAGCGTGATCCATTGCAGACCAGCATTCCCCGATCAATCAGCATACGCACTATTTCTTCAACAAAGAATGGGTTGCCCTCTGCTTTTGCGAGAATACTGTTGCGCAGGGAGGCAGGCACTCCATCAGGAGAGAGCAGCGCATCGAGCATCTGATGGCTTTGATCAGGTGAGAGCGGCTCCAGGGTAAGGAGTGTAAAGTTGCGTCTGCCCCCGCCCCAGTCCGGGCGTTTCTCCAGCAGGTCCGGGCGTGCCGGGCACAAGAGCAAGAGCGGGGCATCGCTCACACGCCGGGTCACATACTCCAGCAGGTCAAGTAATGCCTCATCCGCCCAGTGAATATCATCAATAAAGATGAGTAATGGCTGCCGGCGCGCCAGTGATTCAAAAAAGATGCGCCAGGCACGAAAGAGCGTCTCGCGGTGTTCTTTGGAGTCGCGGGTGGCAAGAGGCGTGTCTTCGCTACCTTCCAGGCCAATGGTAAACGCAAGCTGACGGACGAGCCAGTGAATATCATCCTCTGTCTGATTGCCATCACCGAGTTCTTGCAAGCGCTGCAACAGGCACTCGCGTGCCGTCTGAGCGCTCTCTCCCTCGCTCACACCACCATAGGTTCTCAGAATTTCAGCGAGCGGCCAGTAGGTGATACCTGCCCCATAGGGGGGACAGCGGCCCTCCAAGATAAGTGGTTGCTCAGAGAGCAGATGGCCGGCTTGTTGTGAGGCGTCCTGGACTGATACGTGCTGGCGAAGTTGGCTCATCCATTCTCGGATCAGGCGAGATTTGCCCACGCCCGGTGTCCCCAACAAGGTCATCAGATGGGGTCTGCGCTCACCGATAACGCGCTCATAGAGCGCATCAAGCAGCGCCAGTTCCGGCGCTCGTCCAATAAATGGAGCGGGTAATCCCTCGATGCCGCGCAAGTGTTGGGTAGGAGGCGCTGCCTGTCCCTCAACACTTCTCAATGCCTGCCAGACCCGAAGTGGCTCTGGCTTGCCTTTCACGGTAAGTGGACTGATCGGCTGGTAGACAATCGCCCCGTGTGTGCTGCGGTAGGTGCGAGAGCTGACGAGAATTGTGCCAGGCTGGGCGTGCTGCTGGAGGCGTGCGGCCACGTTGACGGCGTCGCCGGTGATTAAAAACTGCCCGCCTTCACTGGCTTCGCTTGCTGCGACGACCTCGCCGGTATTGATGCCGATCCTGACCTGGATAGGCTGAGCCTCTGGTTCCTCGGCTCGGCGCTGATCGTTAAAGCCCTGCAATGCCTGCAAGATTTCTAAAGCCGCGCGCACGGCGCGATCCGGGTCATCTTCGTGGGCGACGGGAATACCAAACACCGCCATGACGGCGTCGCCGATAAATTTCTCGATAGTGCCGCCATGACGGTGAATGGCTTGTGCCATCACGCCAAAATAGCCGGCCATCAGCAATCGGACCTCTTCAGGGTCGAGTCCATCAGCAAGAGCAGTGGAGCCGGTCATATCGGCAAAGAGGATCGTCACAATGCGCCGTTCTTCTGCTTCTAGCGTTGCGAGCAGAGGCTGTTGTCTTGGCTCATCGCTTAATTGCCGCCTGCTTTCATTTTTGCTGCGCTCTGCTGCGCCCCGGCGTTTCTCTTCTGAGAGCGGGGAACCACACGCATTGCAAAATTTTGCGGCTGGGGAGTTGGTAGCGCCACACACTGGGCAGTTCACCGAGAGCAAGGGAGAGCCGCATTGATTGCAGAATTTGGCTCCTGGGGCATTCTCGGCGCCACACACTGAACACCGCATTGCAACTCCTCATCATGTTGAGGTATGTTGATGAAAAATTAGAAAGAAAGAGAGGCTTTGACCTCTTCTCATGAGGGACGGTACGCATCTTGCTGTCAGCCAGCTCGTAGGGCAGGAGTGTGTCAAGCAGATACCCTCTTGCTCACCCTGCAAGCCTGCTTCGGTCAGCAAACCTTCTCCAGAGATTGTATCATAAGCTGTGCTGGTAGCGCTAAGCGACAGGGTTGAGTGAATCGTCAAGGGAGACGATCAGTTTATCAAGGGGGAGCAACGATGATCGCGCGCGATATTATGACACGTCATGTCTACACTACGACGCCGGGGGCTACAGTACGTGATGCGGCACGGATGCTGGCCGAGCGCCATATTAGCGGCATGCCAGTTGTCAACCCAACCGGGATGATTATTGGCATGCTGACTGAGGCCGATATTATTGGCAAGCAAGGCGAGCGTGTTGAGGATATTATGAGCAGAGAAATTACCTCAGTCTCTGAAGAGACGCCTGTGGGTGAGATTGCTCGATTGCTGAGCCAGAAAAAGATTAAGCGCGTCCCCGTGTTGACTGATGGCCGCCTCATCGGGTTGATCAGTCGTGCCGATATCGTGGCGGCGGTAGCAGATGGACATTTGATTATTCGCCAGTGGTAAGTCCATCTGTCACTGCTGCCATGCTGTGGCTGAATAGTCACGTTTGACTGAAAAGTTACGAACGCGCCTGGGTCGTGGAGAACAGCCCTCAGAGCAATGGCCCTCAGGATGAGCGGCTAGTGGAGCGCTGTGCCTCAGCGAGAATCCGTCCGTCGCGTAGCTCCAGCACCCGATGGGCGGTATCCATCATGGCGGGATCATGGGTAGCGACGAGGATGATCATCTTTTCTTCTTCTGCCACACTGCGCAGCAGGCGCATGATGGTCAGACCGGTGCGCAGGTCCAGGTTGCCGGTTGGCTCATCGGCCAGAATGATCGAGGGTTTTAAGGCGAGCGCCCGCGCAATAGCCACCCGCTGCTGCTGGCCGCCAGAAAGCTCGTTTGGGCGGTGCTGGAGACGCTCCGTAAGATCGACCTGCCCCAGACAATACTCGGCACGCTTTTGTGCGGCGGCCAATGGCTGGCCGGCAATGCGTAAGGGAAGCACCACATTTTCCAGCGCGGAGTAGACAGAGAGGAGCGCGAAGTGCTGGAAGATGAAGGCCACCTTTGTTCGTCGGTACGTGACCAGTTCGGCTTCGCTCATCTCGCCGACGTTGTTCCCATCGACCAGAATACGCCCGCTGGTTGGGCGGTCCAGGCCACCAACGAGATTGAGCAGGGTCGTTTTGCCGGAACCGGACCGCCCACGCACAGCAACCAACTCGCCCCGGTGGGCGCTTATGTCAATACCTCGCAGCGCGGGCACCTCACGCGATTTGGTAAAGTACGTTTTTACCGCCTGCTCGACAACAATATAGGGTCCGCTGGCCTTCTCTCCACTGGTGTGGCTTTCGCTCATCGCCGTTTCCTTTTCCAACTCGACGGTCTCTCTTAGTTCTCACCTTCGCTGCCCTGCATGCGCGCGGCTCTCCAGGCGGCTAGCCTGCGACCACCTGATCCGGCAGTCTCTTCTTCAGCGACCCAGAGGGTAATATGGTCGTCTTCGAGATGGACACGCACCCGGCTCGTTTTGCCGGCCAATCCCAGCCGCTCTGTATACTCTATCGGCAACTGGAGCCGGCCAAAGCGATCTACCAGGATAAACTCGTCCTGGGTCGATGCCATTGTGCTTATCAGGGGGGTGTCGCCCGTTGCCGTCTCCGTTTCACTGGCAGGGGGACTCACCTCTTCAAGACGCCGCACAAATTCAGCGCTGGTACGGCCATCACGAATTGAAACCACCCGATCCACATGGGCGGCAATCTCTGGGTCGTGCGTCACCAGCACGATGGTTACTTTCGTCGCGTGGTTGACATCCTGGAGTGCGCGATAGACACTCTCGGCTGAGGCGCTGTCCAGTTCACCAGTGGGTTCATCCGCCAGCAGCAGGCGTGGCTGGTTTGCCAACGCAATAGCAATGGCTACCCGTTGTTGTTCCCCGCCGCTCAACTGCTGGACAATATGGTCGCGGCGCTCTCCCAGTCCGACCAGCTCAAGAAGCTCGGCAGCCCACGCGCGCTTCTTTTTGCCTTGTGGTCCCTTGCGCCCTGAAAAGGTGAGGGGTGCTTCGACGTTTTGCTGGGCGGTGAGATAGGGAAAGAGGCCGCGTGCCGTTTGCTGCCAGATGATGCCGGCCTCTTTGCGCCGATACTCGATGCCTTTGCGGTTGCTCAGATTGCCCAGATTATAGGCGCCGACAATAGCCTTGCCCGCGCTTGGGGTATCTAGCCCGGCGAGAATGTTCAGCAAGGTGCTTTTCCCAGAGCCAGAGGCACCCACGATACCAACAAACTCCCCCTCTTCAACTTCCAAGTCCAATCCCTGCAAGGCCAGCACCTCCAGCCCATCGCCCTTGTAGATCTTCACTAAATCCCGGCAGAGAATATATGGCTGGCTCATCGAGTGCTTACTCCTCTCCAAGCCGCAATACTTCGTGCAATTGCAAGCGACGGAAAATCACCAGAGTCGCTGCCGATGCGGCCAACGCGCAGGCGATCAGAAATAAACCCAACTGTACTACCGACTGCACATCCATATGAGTGGCAAATGGCGGCAGCAGCGCTTTGCCGGTTTCGTCTGTTGCCAGGGCTGGCAACACGGATTGAGCAAGGACAATGCCAAGCGCCAGTCCCAGAATAATCGCCGAAAGCAGCAGCGTGACTTGCTCCCAACTGAGCGAACTTGCGAGCTGTCGCAGGGAGAGACCCATTGCGCGCAGGACACCGAACTCAAACGCGCGTCGTTGGGCGATCACATAGAAGAGAACGACGAAGCCAATGACGCTCAGCAAGGCAGCCACTACAAAATCCAGCGAGAGCGCGCCAGAGATGGAGAAGTGCAATGGGTCGTTGCGGAGTGAATCTGCCAGAGCCGCGCGATCATAGGTCTCTTGCACGTTGACAACCACCTGCTTATGTTGTGGGTTGTTAATCAGGTCATTTTCGACGAGGTCGGTGGTATACTGCGGGGCATTGGGCGCCAGCTTTAACCAGACCTCATTTGGCGCAATCTGACTCAGGACATTGCTCTGGTTGACTTCCTGCACCAGCAAGTTGATGTCGCAGACAATGGCATACTGGCTGGTATCAAGCGTCGGAAAATAATGGAACGTCCCCACGATCAGGAAGTTGGTATCAACGGTGGCGCCCAGTTGGATGTTGATCTGGTCGCCGATATGCTTGCCTGAATCAGCCAGGAATTGATCATCCACCAGGCCGGGAACCATTCCTGCCTGGCTCGCCTTACCGCGCAGGGATTGCATCAGCGTTGAGAGTGGCTGGTCGGCGAAATCCGAGCGCCAGTAACCCAGGCGCTGATAGTTTGTGCTGTCGATGCCCAACGTGTAGACGTCAGCGAAGCGCAGGGCAGCAGAGGGCGCTTCGCCTTTGTCACGGAAGACGCTCATGCCATCGGTGACGCCTGGCAGCACTTGCGTCTGATCCGCCAAGGGCGCAGCTATTCGCGCGACATCGGGCTGACCGTCTTGTCCCTCTACCAGACGCAGATCGGCGCCGCTGAGATACGCGGCACGGTCACCAAAGCTGGTGACCAAGGTGCCGCTGAACAGTGAAGCAAAGATGCCCAGCGCGATGGTCAACGTGAGCAACAGGACCAGCCGGCTATAGGGGGTAGGCCGGCGGGCCATCTGGCGTAATGCTAGCCCCACTGAGATGCCGGGGATGCGTTGGCCTAGTCGGTCCAGCAGCGCCAAAAGCGGTGGCAGTAACAGCAAGCCAATGCCGGCGGCTCCCAGCAGGAGCAGGGTGGGTGCTGAGGCGGCAACCCAATCCACTGAAAGCGTACCCTGCGCATCCTGGCTGAAGAAGGCGCCACGCTGGCGAATCTCGATATAGCCAAAGACGCCAAGCGCCGCCAGGAAGACCCCTGGCGCCAAACGCACAACAAGCGACAGCAGCTTTGGGCGAGAGCTTTCGCGCTTGAGGATCACCAGGCTGGCGCGCGAGGCCGTGAATGCCGGCAGCAGCAAGGTCAACAGGCAGAGGACGGATGCAGCGCTGGCATAGAGGTAGGTTTGACTTGTCGGGGTAGAGAGCAGGCTAACCGAACTACCTGCCGCGCCTCCAAAGAACGAAAGGCGGGCAAGCAGACCCGTGACCTGGCCGGCCAGCAACGGCGCCACGAGCAGCGCGACGCCACAGAGCAATAACGCCTCGATAGCTGAGAGCGCCAATACCTGCCAGGTACTTGCTCCCCGACTCTTCATCAACGCGATCTCTTCGCGGTTGCGTTCAGCCAGGGCCGAGGCTGCCAGCCCGACATACAGCAACAACAACGCCAGACCGGGAAGAATGGCTACCAGGGTCGCAACGGTTACGAAAAAGAGCTTCTGCAAGAAGGTATCCAACAGCGGGTCCAGTCCGCTTTTGGCATCATAGTTTGCCTGCTGGTTACCACCACTGGCGAGTTGGAAGTGTGCCTTGAGCGTCTGAAGATTGGCCTTGACGTCTGCTGCGTTTGTCGCCGCGACGGTGTTGAGGTTGAGATAATAAAACCAGGTATAGTCAACGGCGTGCGTCAGTCCAAGGTTGGGGACGGCATTCTCAAACGCCTGTTGGCTGATCCAGATGGGCACTGGAGGAAGCGGCTCGTTCCCTGCCGCGATAGGTAAGGTAAAGGGGTCTCCACTGTCGAACCAGATAGGGTCTTTGAGATTCTTGGGTTGAAAGAAGCCAACAAAGTGGAGGCGCAGAAATCCATTAGGGTGGTCGGTCTCGTCGGCAACCTCAAGCACGTCGTTCAACTGAAGATTGTACTGGTTTGCCCACTCTTTTGAAACCATCGCCTCTATCTCGTAGGCAGTGCCCTGGCTCGTCTGGACCGCCTGAACAGCGGAGGCAGGGAAGCGCCCCTGTGTGAGAGTGAGGTGCTGCGCGTCCATGCCATCCATAAACCACACATTGGTTGTATGAATCAGATCGTTGGGGAAGTGATGGGCATCGCCCGCTGGATAGAGCGCCTGACCAGGCAACTCACCCTGAAGAAGAGGCGCGTTGGGAGCCGTATTGCTGCCCAGAAAATACTGGACATTGGCGGTAACTTCCTTTGTTGCCCGGCTGTAAGTGGCTGCATCTAAAGCAGGTGTGGTGAAATCCACCTGTACATTTTTGTCAATAGCTCCTCCAGGCGAGCGCAAAGTGGCCTCCAGGCCGACTTCGGCAGCGGCGGCAGAGAAGAGTGGCACGCTACAGAGGATAGTGACGGCAGCTAACACGCCCAGTAAGACAGGAAGAAGAATCGCTCGATGGTGAAAAGCCCGCTTCATGACAAAGCGGAACGTGGAAAAGATGAGCAAAGTAACCCCCTCTGCGCTGGACTAGCAATGATGAGGATGGCTTGGCGGCGAGATGGGCGACACTCTCGGCGGTATCCCGCTCTGTGACCCGCTCTGTGAGTAGTACGTTATAACTCCTCAGATACTCACCAAATGTGCCTGTTGCCTTGAACTTTGCCCAGAGCAGTGCTAGAATGGTTGCGCTACTATTCTCTTCTAAAGTAAAGTATCGCACATCAGGTGCTGCTTCCGCCGCCTGGTGTGCTGTTGAGCAGAGATGTGACAGAACCACTGCAAAACCACAGCCCCGTTCGCGCGCAATACTTGCAGATCAAGCGGACCCATCCTGACACGATCCTCTTTTTCCGTATGGGCGATTTCTATGAACTCTTTGACGAGGATGCAGAGATTGCCTCGCGTGAACTAGAGATTGTGTTGACCCGGCGCGACTTTGGCCGGGGGGAACGCGCGCCGATGGCCGGCGTCCCGCATCACGCGGCTGATGGCTATATTGCGCGGCTGGTCAATAAAGGCTATCGGGTCGCCGTCTGCGAGCAGGTGAGCGACCCTGCCCTCTCCAAAGGGTTAGTTGACCGTGAAGTTGTGCGCATGGTAACACCCGGCACCGTCGTGGACCCGGCCATGCTGGCGGCCAAACGCAATAATTTTCTCGCCGCAGCCGTGATTGGAAAGGGCCAGGCAGGGCTGGCTTACGTTGATATTACCACTGGTGAGTTTGCGGTGACGCAGTTTGCGGCTACCGATCCAGAGCAAGCGCTGCAAGAGGAGCTAGCGCGAGTTGGCCCAGCCGAGCTATTGGTAGAGTCAACAGGCGGTCAGTCAATTGGTCCGCTGCTGCGCCGCCCACGTGGGCGCACTCAGAACGGACATCTGCCTGGCCCGGCAGCCGCAGCAGCAGATGATGATATGTTACCGGGGTGGGTGGGGGCGCTGCGTGAGAGTGTCCGGCATATCACGCCCTATGCTGCCCATGTGTTCCAGGAGGAACAGGCGCGCGCTCGCCTGCTCCAACACTTTGAGGTGGCCTCGCTGGAAGGGTTTGGCTGCGCGCATCTGCCGCTGGCAATTTGCGCCGCTGGGGCGCTGCTTGCCTATCTGGAGGAGACACAGCAGGGCGTGATTCCGCACCTGACCTCGCTTGAAACCTACAGCACTGCACGCTTTATGGTGCTGGATAGCCATACCCGGCGCAATCTGGAGCTATTTCAAAGCGGGCGCAGTGGTGGCGAGCAGGGGTCACTGCTCTGGGTGCTGGATAAAACGCAAACGCCGATGGGCGGGAGATTGCTGCGCCGCTGGTTAAGCCAGCCGCTTCTTGAGGAAGCGGAAATCAGCGCCAGGCTGGATGCTGTAGAGGCCGCAGTGCAGGATGCTTCCCTCCGTGCAAGGCTCAGCACGTTTCTTGATCGGATTGGCGATCTCGAACGCCTGGCAAACCGTGTGATCCAGCGCATTGCCACGCCGCGTGATCTGATACATCTGGCCGCCGGGCTGCGCGCCGTTGCCGACTTGCAATCCAACCTGCGCGTATTAGAGCAGCAGGAGGGTGGTCCATTACATGCTCGCCTGGCTGCACTTGATGCGGTAGCAGAGGTGGAGGACTTGATTACAGCGGCTTTAGTGCCAGAGCCGCCGGCATCCATCACTGATGGCGGGCTGATTCGCGCTGGTTATCATGAAGAGCTAGACGAGATAAAGCTGGCCTCGCGCGATGCCCGTCAGTGGATGGCTGATCTGGAGCAGCGCGAGCGCGAGCGCACGGGTATCAACAACCTGAAGGTGAGCTATAACAAGGTCTTTGGCTACTATCTGGAAGTCACCAACTCGCAGTTGGGCCGCGTGCCGGCAGATTACATCCGCAAGCAAACGCTGACTACTGGCGAGCGCTTTATCACGCCGGATCTGAAAGAGTACGAAGCGCTGCTGCTCAATGCCCAGGAAAAAAGCGCGAAGCTGGAGCAGGAACTCTTTACGCAGTTGCGCGCCGACCTTGCCATTCTCTACGCCGAGCGTATCCTGGCGACGGCGCGCACGCTGGCAGAATTGGATGTGTATCTGAGCCTGGCAATAGTTGCGGCTCGCTGGAACTATTGCCGCCCCCACATCACCAGTGGCACGACCATCCATCTCGTGGCCGCGCGTCACCCGGTCGTTGAACAATCCCAGGCCGAAACGCCCTTTATCCCCAACGACGCTAACCTGTCATTGGATGAGGCCCAGATTGTCTTGCTGACAGGACCGAATATGGCTGGCAAATCGACTTATCTCCGACAGGTCGCGCTGATCGTGTTGATGGCGCAGATCGGCAGCTTTGTGCCGGCAGAAGCCGCCACGATTGGACTGGTAGATCGCATCTTCACCCGCATTGGTGCGCAGGATGATCTGGCGACGGGGCAAAGCACGTTTATGGTCGAGATGGTCGAGACGGCCAATATTCTGCACCACGCCACGCCGCGCAGTTTGGTCATTCTCGACGAGATTGGCCGGGGCACCAGCACCTATGATGGGCTGGCGATTGCCCGCGCTGTTATTGAGTATCTACATAATAACAAGCGCTGCGGCGCGCGCACGCTCTTTGCCACGCACTATCATGAACTGGTCGAGGTCAGCCGGCTCTTCCCGCGCGTATGCCCCTGCACGGTGGCCGTCACTGAAGAAGCAGGCCAGATCGTCTTTTTACGTAAGATTGTGCCTGGGGGCGCTGATAAGAGCTATGGCATCCATGTGGCCCAGCTTGCCGGCATTCCGCGTCAGGTCATTTATCGCGCCCAGGAGATTCTGGAAGAGCTTGAGCGCAAAGGCGAGGCCCGCGCCCGCAGAAAGGCTATGAAGGAGCTGACCCTGCCGCCCGCGCTGCAACTGACGCTCTTTGGCAGCGAATCTGAACCCGATCCCCTCGTCGAAGAACTCAAAACACTACCGATTGAGGAAATGACACCCCTCGAAGCTATCGGCAAGCTCTATGAGTTGCAGCAGCGGGCGCGCCAGAACAGCTAGCCAGGGAGGGTTCTCTCAAAAAAGTGGGGCTGCTACGCCCCTACGACTGGTGTATACTGCGCTCATACGTGATGGATTTCCGCCAGGCCGGTAATAACGATTACTTACCACGTTATGAGGAGCCTCCTATCATGCAACCCTTGCTTGTGTTAGCCAATGGCACAATTTATACGATGAATGCGGCGCAGCCCAGGGCTGAGGCCATTCTTCTTGATCCCAATACGGGCACGATTGTCGGAGTGGGATCGAGCGAGGAGATGCGCCAGCAGGCGGGGCCGCTGGCCGAGGTCATCGATCTGCGCGGGCGCACGGTGCTGCCAGGCTTTATCGATGCCCATATTCATCTGCTCTCGTATGCTCGCCATCAGCTCACCGTCAATCTGCTTGGCACCAAAAGCCAGCAGGAGGCGGCTGCGCGAGTACACGCTCGCGCAGCCGTGACCCCCAAGGGCACCTGGGTTATCGGACGCCATTGGGATAAGAATCTCTGGCCGGATGGAAATTTTCCTACGCGAGCCTCGCTAGATGAGGTTGCGCCAGATCATCCAGTGGCTCTCTGGAGTAAAGACGGCCATGTACTCTGGGTCAACTCGCTGGCGCTGACCCTTGCTGGCATCGCGAGAGAGACGCCTGACCCAACGGGCGCGACCATTGCGCGCGATGCTACCAGCCAGGCAACAGGGGTGCTGAAAGAGTTTGGCGCCACCAATCTGATCGAAAAGGTCATTCCCGCTCCTACCGAGGGTGAACTGACGCCGGCGCTGGCCGAGGCCATCAAGCAGCTTCAGCAGCGCGGCATCACCAGCGTGCATGATATTGAGGACCATCTGGCAGTGCGGCATTTCCAGCAGTTGCATGCCGATCATGCGCTGGGCCTGCGGGTACTCTTCTTCTTTCCAAGAAACTCCATTCGGGCGCTGGGCCAGTTAGGATTGCAGGCGGGCTTTGGCGATGATTGGCTGCGATTGGGCGGCATCAAAATCTTCGCCGATGGCACGCTTGGCTCGCAAACGGCGGCCATGCTCGACCCATTTGAGGGGTCATCTGCCAATCGGGGCATTCTGGCTGTGCCGCCAGATGAGATGAATAACATCGTCCCGATGGCAGCAGGGGGAAGCCTGCATATAGCCATACACGCCATCGGTGATCGCGCCTGCCGGGTAGCACTTGATGGTATTGAGCGGGCCATCCAACAAAGGCAGGGCATTGGAACTCCTGGCGCTGGCGCAGCGCAGAAGGTGCGCTACCGGCTGGAGCATGTGCAGTTGATTGCTCCTGAGGATATTCAACGTATGGCCCGGCTAGGGGTGATCGCCTCGGTGCAGCCGTTTCATGCCGTTGCGGATCGGGATGTGGCCGAGCGCTACTGGGGGGCACGCTCTCACCGTGCCTATGCCTATCGCACGTTGCAGCAGAGCGGGGTCCATCTGGCCCTTGGCTCCGACGCGCCGGTGGAAACCGCAGACCCACTGCGCATTCTCCACGCGGCGGTGGCCCGGCGCGACGACCAGACGCAGGAGCGCACGCCCTGGCTGCCAGAGCAATCGCTAAGTGTAGCCCAGGCGCTCTGGAGCTATACGCTCGGCGCGGCCTATGCAGGCGGCGAGGAGCAGCGCAAAGGCTCGCTAGAGGTTGGCAAGCTGGCCGATCTGGTCGTGCTGGGAGCAGACCCGTTTACCCTCCCTGCCGGCGAACTTCCACAAGCGCCTATAGAGGCCACGATCATTGGCGGCAAGGTTGCCTATGGAAGCCTGCCAGGCTAAGACGGCAAGTTGGATTGAAATCGCTCGGCGTGTTGCAGCCGCTTGCCGATAGCCGGATGGTCATACAGCAAGAACGCGATGACCGGGCCAGGGTCCAGTTCGGCCAGATTCTGGTTTGCCAGCCGGGTCATGGCGCTGATAAAAGCCCCGGCTTTGCCGGTGCTTTGCAGCGCGTACTCGTCGGCCTGGTACTCCAACAGGCGGCTAAAGCCGTTTGCCAGTGGCATAGTAATCAGCCCAAAGATGCCCAGCGCCAGCGCCACCAATGGCATGGTAGCGACATCGGCGAGCTTTGGGTAGATATGAGCGCCTTCAACGGCCCAATGCAGCCCAAGATTGACGAGATACAGTCCGCCAAGCGTAAGCATGGTTTGGGTAGCGATCAGCTTCCAGATGTCACGGTGAACATGATGCCCTAGCTCGTGCGCCAGTACCACCTCGATTTCATCCGGCGTATAGGCGCCAAGCAGCGTATCGCCAAGGACGATGCGCCGGGTGTTGCCCAGGCCCATCAAGGCGGCATTGGCAGTTGAGGTTTTACGGCTCATCTCCATCGTGAAGACGCCTCGCACGCGGGTGTTTGCCCGCCCTGCCAGCGCCAGGAGCCGGCGGGTTAATTCCTCATCTTGTAACGGCTTGAGCTTGAAGAAGAGCGGCAGGATCAGCACCGGCGCGAGATTGGCAAGGACGACTGCAAAGAGCAAGAGTCCAATAGCTGCCCAGAGCCACCAGAGCGTTGGCTGCACCGCAAGCAGCACGTACAGCACTTCAACAGCGGCCATCTCGAAGACAAAGCCTAATACGAAACCTTTAGCCTGATCTGCCAGCCAGCTTGCCAGCGATTGATGCGAGAGGCCGTAGCGATGCGGCAAGACAAAACCGCTGTAGTAGCTGAGCGGGGCAGTGATGATCTGGTAGATAACTAGCAAGATGCAGAAAAAGACAGCGACCTGCAAGGGCGCCCAACCTGCAACTGGCTGCCAGGTGCCAAGACCTGCCAGCGCGTCGCGGAGCGTGAATGCCAGTCCTGTTCCAAGCAGAATCAAGACAAACGCACCAGCGATACCAAGATCGACAAGCAGCAGCCGGTGTCGCAGCCGGGAGTAGTGTCGGGCGCGCTGCTGGCGTTCTGGATCGATCACGGCTGGCAAAGCGCCAGCCGAAGCCTCATCTCCACTCACATCTGGAAGTGCTGAGTAGTGTTGATCGGACGGCTCAGGTGATTCGCCGGTTGAGGATGAGATGATGGCTTCCATAGGTGAATACTCTCCCTTGCTCAAGCAATGCAGCCGCGAGCGTGAGGCTTCTACCTGGAAGTGTAGCAGAAGTGCTGAGGCTGAGCAAGTCGGTGCGGTAACGCGGGTAACTCCAGTAACTCCGGTAACTCTGGTAACTCCTGGCTCCCAGCCCTGTCTACACCTGGGCTGGCAAGAGTTACTGCGCGCGGAGATCGGTAACTCTCGGCTATCACTTCTTGCCGGAATGACGCTCAGGGGCACTGTGGAACACATCCGACTCCGCTCGACAAAAGAGACCCTCAGGCGTAGAGCGGGGCACAATGACCGTTAGCATCTGCGGGGCGACGCGGAAGACCACCGGCAGGGTTCCGATAGGCTCCCCATCGACCTGGATGGGGACAGGTGATGAGGCATCAATCGCCAGCGACTGAAAGCGCTCGTAGCTGACTCGCGGGCCGAGCGGATGGCGTTTACGGATGGCATTCAGCAGCACCAGTGCCCGTCCCCAGAGCGGCTGCCTACGGATAATACACACATCAAGCTGGCCGTCATCGCAGCAAGCCCGGTAGGTAAAGGTCATCAAGCCACCGTAGAGGCGGGTGTTGCCAATAATGATAAGGTGGGCGCGCGTGCGAAAACGCCGCCCATCCATACGCAGCCGCAGCCGAAAATCGAGCGGCCCCAGGCCAACAAGTGTGCCGGTGAGCAGATAGCTGAACACCCCCCAGCGCTTGAGGGAGTGCTGCTCAACCACGCTGGTGATCTTGGCGTCGATGCCGATGCCAGCCATCAGTAAGAAATAACGTTCATTTGCCATGCCGAGATCAATGCGGCGATGCACGCCTTCAATCAAAACATTTGCCGCTTCCAGGGGGTCCAGGGGAATGCCCACCTCGCGTGCCCAGACGTTCATCGTGCCCATTGGCAGGACGCCTAACGCGACGTTGCTCCCGGCTAGCGTCTGAATAACCTCATTGAGTGTGCCATCCCCGCCGGCGGAGATGACTGCCTCTACTCCTTCATCGATGGCTTGCGCTGCCAGGCGGCGCCCGCTGCCTGGGCCATCGGTCTCCCAAAGCTCTATCTCCCAGCCGTGCTGCCTGAGCTTGTTCATCACTTGCTCAAGCTGGTGCTGATGGTTGTGAGCATGAATGCTGCCGCTGTGCTTGTTGGCAATAATTCGAGCGCGCATAACGTTCTCCTAGTTGACGCGCGGAACACGAGCAAGAATTTCAGAGACGACTTCGTAGTTAATCGTGCCGAGCCGCTCCGCAACGGCTTCGGCTGTCAACTGTTCATCTCCTTGCTGACCAATCAAGACGACCTCATCCCCAACGGTCACCCCTGGAATGGCGCTGACATCAATCATACATTGATCCATGCAGACTCGCCCAACCAGCGCGGCGCGTTTCCCTCGCACCAGCACTTCTCCCCAATTGGCAGGCGCGCGACGAAAGCCGTCGGCGTAGCCAACCGGAATCACCGCGATGCGCATCGCCGTAGGAGTGACAAAGGTGCAGCCATAGCTGATGCACTCGCCAGCCGGAACATCTTTGACCTGCGCGACCTGTGTTTTGAAGGTGAGGGCCGGTTGAAAGCCTTCTGGTAAGCGTACCTCTGCGGAGGGATGGAGTCCGTAGAGGGCAATGCCAGGTCGGACCATATCAAAGCGCGCCTCTGGCAGCGACAGCGTTGCAGCGCTGTTTGACGCATGCACGAGTGGTGGCTTGAGGCCAGCAGCTTCTAGTGCGGCCAGCACCTTCTGGAAGCGCGCTAGCTGAAGCCTGCTGTGCGATTGATCGGCGCTGTCGGCAGAGGCAAAGTGTGTAAAGATGCCCTCTAGCTCAAGTCCCGATAAGCTGTGTATTTCAGCAACGATGCGTAGAATTGTCTCGATCTGTTCTGCGCGCAGCCCCAAACGTCCCATCCCGCTGTCAACCTTGAGGTGCGCACGCGCCGGGATACCCAACGACTGTGCTGCCTGGGCTAATGCTTGCGCGCCCTCTAGGGAATACAAGGTAACAATGATACCCAGCCGTACCGCTTCGCGCATTTGCCAGGGTGGCAGGTAGCCAAACACCAGAATAGGCGCAGTAATTCCTGCCTGGCGGAGCGGCACGGCTTCGCTGAGCGTTGCCACACCAATACGTGATGCTCCATTATGTAGCACGGTGCGTGCCACCCGTAGCGCCCCATGCCCATACGCATCGGCCTTCAGGCTTGCCAGAATTTCCACCTGGGGACCAACCAGATGCTTCAACAACCGGCAATTTGCGCCAATAGCGCTCAGGTCAATCTCGACCCAGGTTGGGCGGTCAGGATGCATCCTGATCACCTGCTTCCACGCGAGCGTCTGACGGTCAAGAACCTGAGGAGCCTCATCCGGGTTCGCGAGCAGCAATTCGGTCACGCGCTCCAGGCGCATCTCCTCTGAGCCTTTGATGAGAATGATGGCTTTGGACGTGTTCGGTAGTGCTTCCTGGGATGCCTGCTCTATGCGGCTTTTTACCATCCGGGCGGCATCCTCGGCGCTATAGGTCACTTCGATATCCTGCTCACTCATGCCAGCATCGCGTGCAGCCGCAGCGATCATTTCTGCCCGCTGGCCGTGCGTGATCAGATAATCGGCACCCTGTTCAACAGCATACCCAATGTGTTCGTGCGCCTCAGCTTCATAGGTTCCCAGCCGAAGCATATCGCCCAGGACAGCAATGGTGAAGCTGCCGGGGTACTGCTGCTTGAGCGCGCTGAGCGTCTGAAGTGCCGCTTCTACTGCAAGCGGTGGCGCGTTATGGGTGTCATCTACCAAGAGGCTCTCAGCGATTCCAGGCAGGAGGCGTAACCTGCCCGGAAGTGAGGTAAAGTGTTCAAGGAGCAGAGCAGCCGTGTGGCCGTCGATGCCCAGGGCACCGGCAGTCGTGGTGGCTGCCAGGATACTCTCTATCCAATGAACTCCCGTTAAACCAGAAAATTGGGAGGTTTGTGCCTGTTGCTGGGATGTCGATGAGGGATGAAGAGCAAGCTGAGCCTTGATGCCTCGCATGGTATGCCAAGCTTTTAAGCACACGGCTTGTAGGGATTGATCTGCTGGGGCGCGGCTAAAGAAAAGCGGGGTGGCGCTGGTCTCATGTGCCATCTGGAGCGTAGCTGCATCCTGGTAGTTTAAGACAGCGAAGCCGTCGGGCGGAAGTCGTCTGGGGAGTTCTCCTAATTCCTGGGCGTAGCGCTCAAGTGTGCCGAAATATTGAAGCTGGGTATGGCTAACACGAGTGACAACGCCGATGAAGGGGTGGGTCAGTTCGCATAACGCGGCAATTTCGCCAGGATGGTCGCAGCCAAATTCCAACACGGCGTATTGATGCTGCGGTTCCAGGCGGCCTAGTGAGAGGGGCAATCCGAGCAAATCATTATAGTTGCGCCAGCTTTTGAAGGTTGGAAAAAAGTTTCCCAAGAGTGTGGCAATGGCTTCTTTGGTGGTTGTTTTTCCCACGCTGCCGGTGACGGCAATCACGCGGGGATGCCAGTGCCGCAGAATACCCTGTGCATAGGCGCGCAGCGCTTCACGGGTATCGTTGACAAGGATAAGCGTGATACCCTGTTGCTCCAGGCGTGTTGAGAATTGAGGCAGGCTTGCCTCAAATTTGCTGAAGCGGGCTGCTTCAGCTACGATCCCAATAGCCCCCTGGTGGATCGCCTCTTCTATGAAATCATGTCCATCGCGTCGCTCTCCTCGCACAGCAATGAAGAGTTCGCCGGACGAAACCTGTCTGGAATCATGGGCAAAAGAGGAAAACTGGTGTGTGCGCCCCTGGGCATGGAGGGTGCCGCTGGTATAACGCAAGAAGTCGTCGAGAAAGATCATGTGGCATCCAGGCTAGAAACACAAAGAAGCAAGGCTACAGTATTTCATAGAAGGGGTTACACGTATGAGACTTCATAAGAAGACTGGCGTATTGTACTCAGCACTTTTGTCGCTGTCAATTATATCGCAGCAGCACTGATTGACACCAGTGCTGCTGCCACATAGAATGGAGGGGTACGCTCTGGCATACAGGTGTTGCTTGTACTCACGTATCTTTCTTTGCTGGTATGTATTATGACAACAGGCACGATCAATGATCTCTTAGCCCCGTATTTTGAGCGGTTGCGCGCTCAGCTTCGTGATTGGAGCGAAGATGGCGCGGCACCTGAGGAGGGAAGTGACGCCCACCTGCTGCTCCAGGTGCTGGTGAGCAATGATATTGCGGCACTGCTTCCGCGTTTTGAGCTATCGGGCCAGCATTTGGCAGAGCATGGTGGAAAGCTGGAAACGCGCTTACAAGGGTTGCAAGAATACGCCGATGTGTTAGCGCGTGCCTTAGATATGTTGCTGCGAGATGAGCCAGAGCAAGGCGCGCGTGCCCAAAGTCATTTGCGTAAGGGCTTGATGCAGATTACCGTAGCGTTGGTACGCGGGTATCAGCAGGCTGTTGAGCGTTTGACAGATGAAGAACACGAACGAGCGCGCCGGGGCATGACGCGCCTCAATGCCCTTCAGCGCATTAACGCAGCCGCGAACTCAAGCCTTGATCTCGATCAGACGTTGCAACTCACTGCGCGCGCGGTAGCTGAAGAGATGGAGGCTGATCTGTGTTCGCTCTATCTGTATGACGAGGCCAGCCGCGAATTGAATCTGCGGGCAACGAATGGTCCGCGCCCGCATGGTGGGGGGCATTTTGCGCTGCGCATGGGTGAGGGCTACAGCGGTTGGGTTGCGGATAAAGGGAACCCGCTCATAGTGAAGGATGCGTGCGCCGATGAGCGCTTCTCTTATGAAGCAAAAGCCTATAATCCAGCATATCATGGCTTGCTCTCACTGCCCATCATCTTCTTTACTGTTGAGAAGTTAGAGGGCGTTATTAGTGTCCAGACGCGCGAACCCCGCGAGTTTACCCCGGAGGAGGTGGGGTTCCTTGAAGTCGTTGCTGGGCAGCTTGCGATGAATATTGAGAATGGGCGGCTCTACGAGCAAACGGACGAGCAATTGCGCCGCAAGGTGCATGAACTCAGCACGCTGCATCGGGTCTCAGCCATCATCGCCTCGACCCTGGACCTGAAAGAGGTACTTGAGACGATTGCTATGCAGGCGGTGCATCTGAGCGGGGCCGAGCGCTCGACTATTTTTGAGCTTGATGAGCAGACCCAGGAGATGCGTCTGCTGGCGAGCTATGGTCTGGATGCTCCCAGGCTTGATCGTGTGGCTATTAAGGTGGGGCAGTGCTGCGCCGGGCGTGCTGTGCAAAGTGGAGAGCCAGTAACCTCAGTTGGCTGCATGCACACGGATGACGCCTGTTTTTTGCATGCGTCTCCTGAATTGCTGCCTTCGATCCAGAGTGTGTTGTGCGTCCCGCTCAAGAGCCGCGAGAAGATTCGCGGCGCGATCTGCGTCTTTAGCGGCCAACGCTACTCGTTGAGCCACGAGCAGATGCAACTGGTGATTACATTTGCGCATGAAGCGACGGTTGCTATTGAAAATGCCCGGTTGTATGAAGAGACGCGCCGAGGTTTGGCGAGCAAATCGTTGCTGCTTCAGGAAATGCACCATCGCGTAAAAAATAATCTGCAAACGGTGGCGGGCATTCTCTCTCTGCAACAGCGCCATACCAAGTCATCAACTGTTGCTACTCTGCTTGCTGAAAGCGTCAATCGCATCCAGGGTATCGCGGCAACACACGATCTACTCTCGCGTGAAGATGTTGGGATGACGACGGTTGAGGAGATTGCCCGCAAAATAGCTGGAATTGCCAGCGCAAATCTGGTGGCGCCCGATTTTCATCTCCATCTGCACGTCTCTGCGGCCAATATCTGGGTGCCTTCGCGCCAGGCAACTAACCTTTCGCTTGCGCTCAACGAGATTGTCTCCAACGTCTTTAAGCATAGCTTTGCGGGTCGAAAAGAGGGCTACCTGCTTATCGGCGCTACTCAGCACGGTGGGGTGATAACTATCTCGGTGGCAGATGATGGACCTGGCTTGCCAGATGGCTTTGATCCAGAAACGTCAGAGGGGCTGGGGTTGTCGTTGGTACGCACGCTGGTGCGAGCTGACCTTCGGGGGACGTTTACGCTGCGGCGGAGCTTGCTTCCGCCAGAATTGCTATCCGCCTGGTCGGCTGCACATCTTGGGAAAGATGCCCCGGAATTAGACGAAGAGGGGGCAGGTGCGCAGTATTGGACGATTGCAGAAACTCAATTTGCCGCCAGTAGTTTGCCCCAGCAGGTGTAGGGGCTTTTCTCCTCGTCGGCGATGTGATATGGTACGGCCTGCCGCCCGCAGTGTGGCGGGCGGGATCAGAAGGTTACAGCAATGGTGCTGCCCAGGAACGTTTGACCCTGGGCGTTCCGTGTGATGAAAGGGCGGTTGCCGGTGGCTGGTCTGCTGGTGGCCGGGATGGTGACTCAGATGAAGTATTATGACTCTATCCTTGATACCATTGGGCATACACCGCTGGTCCGGTTGCGGCGCATTGCCCAGCATGTGGCGCCGTTGATGCTGGCGAAGTGTGAGATGTTCAACCCGGGTGGAAGTGTGAAAGACCGCATTGGGGTCAGGATGATTGAAGCCTGCGAGCGATCTGGACTGCTCCAACCAGGAGGAACGATTGTCGAGCCAACGAGCGGCAACACCGGCACGGGGCTGGCTATCGCGGCGGCGATCAAAGGCTATCGCTGTGTGTTTGTGATGACTGATAAGGTCAGTGAGGAAAAGCGGAGCCTGCTGCGCGCTTTGGGTGCTGAGGTGGTTATTTGCCCAAGTAGTGTCCCTTCGGATGCTCCTGAGAGCTATCGGAATGTGGCGGCCCGTTTAGCGAAAGAGATTCCGGGGGCGTGCAGCCCGAACCAGTATGCCAATGCTGCTAACCCGGCGAGCCATTACGCGACGACTGGACCGGAATTGTGGGAAGCGACTGATGGCAAGCTCACCACGTTTGTGGCCGGTATTGGGACTGCCGGGACTATTGTTGGGACCGCCCGCTATCTGAAAGAGCAGAAACCACAGATCAAGGTGATTGGCGCTGATCCTGCCGGGTCCATCTATTCTGGCGATACTTCCCGGCCTTATAAGGTCGAGGGCATTGGGACCGATGCGTTTCCTGAAAACTACCGGCCAGAGTTGGTCGATGAGGTGCTTCGGGTTGATGATCGGACCTCATTCCAGATGGCCCGGCGCCTGGCGCGAGAGGAGGGCATTCTGGCGGGGGGATCGGCAGGCACCGCCCTGGCTGCTGCGTTAGAGTATGCAAAGCGGCTGGGAAAGCATGATGTGTTGGTGGTGTTGCTGCCAGATACCGGGCGTGGCTATCTGTCCAAATTTTATAATGAAACCTGGCTGCGCGAGAATGGGCTGACCGAACCGGCGCCTGCTGCAACGCTGGCCGATGTACTGGCGTTTCGACGGCAATCAAACCCCGGTATGCCGATGCTGATCGGTGTGGAACCACAGGAGCGTATCCCTGTTGCGATTGAGCGACTGCATCGCTACGGGATTTCGCAGTTGCCTGTCGTGGCTGATGGAAGGGTGGTTGGTAGTCTGACCGAAACACAATTACTCCAGCATGTGGCTGCCGGTGAAGACATTACCGATAGGGTGGTTGGCGATTGGCTGGGTCCGCCACTTCCAGCGTTACAGGAAACGGCTAACGTTCACGAGGCTTACGCGCTCTTTACTGGAGGGCATTCTGCGGTGGCGGTCCATGATGGGCAAGGTCTGCAAGGGGTAGTTGCGAAGAGCGATTTGCTGGAGTTTTGGGCGCATGCCAGCCAGAGTAAACAGGAGCCAGTAGCGAGCCGATAAGCGTTCATGCCGCTCATAAGCCGCTCATTCCCCAAGAGAAGAGCCTGCTTCTATAACTGGCGTGGGCTTTATCGAGTGGCCGGTCTCTTTTTAGGGGAATCTCTGCCTTTCGGCGGCTTCGAGGCTGGTTTTTCCTGTGCTTTTAATGCTTTTGCCTCAGCCTCGTATCCATGAGTGGTGAGCCAGGCGTGCGCTTCGCTGTGCAATTCTTGCAATGCCGGGCTGCCGGCTATCATCATCCACATAACGCGCTCACCGTCTATCTGGGCGTCTTCGCTCCATTGCCCCTGGCTGATAAGAAACTGGCGCACCGCTTGCGGGTCTTTTGTGCGCAAGAGCGTATCAAGCTGTTTACGAAATTCTGGATATGCCATAATCTGCTCCACTCCTCAGCCTATTCATTTGATCGCTTGGTTTTTCAGCGAGTCTCTTTGATCTGTGGGAGGTCCAGCAGGAGCGTTTCAAGCACCAATCGGGGTTGGGCGTTTTGTTCAATCTGCTGCGCGGCTTCTTGAATCTGCTTCAACACCTGCCTGGCGACATCAGGACGGATCTGCCGGAGCGCGTGATCGCTCTGGCTGGCCTGGTGATGCCTGGAAGCTTGAGCACCTTCTAGGGAAAGCAGAACCTCGCGCCACCAGGAAAGCCAGACGGCAAAGATCTCATCAAGTTGCTCCGCCTCACGAGCAATGTTTGTTGCAATTTTCATGCGCTGTGCCGGGCCACTCGTACAAAGCGTCTCCATTATCTGGAACCATCCGGCGCGTTGTTCCTGTATCTCTGGGTTTTGGCTGGCGGCGATGGCCCAGCCAGGTCGCCCGGCTGAAAGCAGACTCAATTCCTGAGCTTGTTCGCTGCTTACTCCCCATTGCCCTACCAGGGCTGTGCTAATGTCGGTGGTGTTGACCAGCCCCAATGGGAGTACCTGGCAGCGGGAGACGATGGTAGCAGGAAGCAACTGGTCATTACTCACTGTCAAAAAGATAATAGTATGCGGAGCAGGTTCTTCGAGTGTTTTCAGGAGCGCGTTGGCAGCCTCGATGGTAAGGGATTCGGCATTGGGCAAGACAAAGATGCTAGAGCGCCCTTCCTGGGGTTGAAGTGCGGCTGCTGCGATGAGGGTTCGAATCTCATCTATTCCAAGGGATTTCTTGCCAGGCGCGGGCTGAACAACCCGCAGATCGGGATGGGTGCCAGTTTGTACTCTGACGCATGCCCGGCATTCCCCGCAGGGGCTTCCTGGAGGGATGGTCTGCTCTGCAAGACAAAGAAGTGCTTGAGCAAATGCCAGGGCAAGCGTTTCTTTGCCCACCTGTGCTGGTCCCGTCAGCAGATAGGCGTGGCTCAGGTGTTCACTGCTGCGCGAATGTTCAAAAAAGGTCAGGGTCTGGCGATGTCCGATGATCTTCCACATATGTACATTGTATGAGAATGACGTTATCCATGCAAGCGCCACTGCCTGAGGGGCTTGTGATACAAAACCGCCGCGCGCCACGCAGGAGCGCTTATCTTCCTTTTCGGCTATGATAGACGGTACAATACTGAGAAAGCGCGATCTTCATCGGGGGCGGAATCTTCAGACCGAGGCACTCTACCAGAGCGCCTTGCATCGGAGGCTAGCATGGGTTCTTCGTTCGAGCTACCGTTGTTTCCGCTGAATGTTGTGTTGTTTCCTGGGATGGTGCTGCCGCTCCATATCTTTGAGCCGCGCTATCGCTTGATGGTGAAGGATTGCCTGGAAGAAGAGAAACCATTTGGAGTGGTGCTGGTCAAACCTGAGAGTTTGCCTGGAGAGGAGCGCCCGCATCAGATCGGAACGACAGCGCGCATTATGGCTGCCGAGCGACTTGATGATGGCCGGTTTAACCTGCTGACTGAAGGTGGGAAGCGCTTTCGCATCCTGAGGGAGCAGCGTGAGCATCCCTATTTATCAGCCTTAGTAGAAGAGTTTACAGATGATGCTACTGAGCCTGAAATGGCGCAGGTATTCCAGCAGAAAGCTGGTCATCTTTTCCGACGCTATATTCGGGTTATGCTTGCTGTGGCGGGTAAGGAGCAACTGCGTTTAGACTTGCCGAATGAGGCTGAGGGGCTGTCATATCTGATTAGTTATTGTTTGGATTTGAGCGATGCGGAAAAACAGCATTTGCTGGAACTGACCTCTACCCTGGAGCGGCTTCAAGTAGAGATTGATATATTGAAGAGGGAGGAGCAAATTCTGCGCCGGATGCTTTCTTCCAGTCAGGTGCGCCCTCCCCTCGATGATCCTCGTGCCTCCCTCAATTGAGGAAAAGATCAGTGTTCTTGAGACGTGAGGCTGCTTTTCTCCTCATCTCCTGCATGTAAAGAGGCTGTTTCCTGCTGGATGATACGGTTTGTTGCCTCATTTCCAGTGATACTCACCCCAGATGATTCTGTGGGCGCCACAAGCAATTTGATGAGCCGTGCTTCAGAGGGATTGAGTACAAACTCAAAGCGCTGCTCTGTCTCTACAAGCGGCGGCTTCACTTTCAACAGCACGCCCTGCCGCTCATCGGCGCCTACAAAGATGACTATTTCATTTCCTCGCTGGAAACCAAGCGCATAGGCATTGCATTCCAGGGAGGAGGTAATATCACGCTCAAACACTTCCTGCGGATAAGGGCTTTCTGCCTGGTGGTCTGTATATAAAACTCCACTATATACGAAATAACTAAAGTGGGTGCCCCAGAAGGGGATATTACGCACAGCGCACCATTGCCAGCTTTCAGGGAGATGGGGTTGAATGCGAAGGATATCGACCCCTGGGCGCAGACCTAAGAGGCCATCTACCGCGAGCCAGAGATAGGTGGGGGCTACCCAGGGACTCTGCGCCATGCCGCGACTCTGAAAGTTTTCGCCGTGAAGGCATTCTGGAAAAGCGCCAGGTACGACATTCTTATAGTCTTTTGGAGTTGGAACCTCAGAGATGCGATAGATGTTGCGCATCCCCTCGATCATCTTCTCTGGGTAATCCAGTCGGCTGCCATAGGCCACCCAGGCAGTGAGGTTGGGCCAGATGCCGCCCTGAAGGCGCATCGCAAATTCGGGGTCGTATTCTGGCTCGTGCCGACCAACCGTGCGCACACCAAAGTCGGTCCAGAATTCCGGTGAGTAGAGTACATTCAGAATGTTTTTGCGCATGCGCTCATCAGCAACACCAAAGATCACCGGGAAGATAAGGTCGCCTGTTACCAGGTGATGTTTGTTGCCACTGTTGTCGATGTTGAGGACATAGAGTCCTGTCACCTCTGAGACGAGCTGACGATTTATCTCTTCTTTCAGTTGTAGGGCTGCTTCAAGGTAGTGTCGGGAAAGCTCCTGGTCTCCCATTGCTTCGCAACAGCGCCCCGCAAGTCGCAGTGCCATGTAGCACTCGGCGTTGATCTCGGTGACTGCTCCGCTGATCTGGTATTCAGGAATCATGTTGCGCCAGGAGGCGATGCCCCAGGCGTTTGACTCCTCGGACGTACACCAGACGAGGCCCGCGCGCTGTTGAGCAAGGATCCAATTAGCAGCGCGTTTGACGGTTTCATACATATCCTCTAGAAATTGTCGGTCGCCAGTGAGGGCAAAATGATGGTGAACGGCAAAGATAAAGAGGGGGGTGTCATCGTTAATATTCAGCCCGTAGTTATTCGTCGTCGGGGGTGTTTCGCAGGCGAGCAGATACTCGGTCAGTTCGCCTGTCTCTTCAACGCCATATTGTTGGGTGAGCCGCAGCATCCCTTGAGAGAAATCAGGAGTGAAATAGTCCGAGCCGATGCTAAACCAGGCAACATCGCGCACGACCAAAATATCCTGAGGTGGGTCGTTGGTAAATCCATATCCATTGGGGTAGCGTTTCTCTTCACGAAGAATATTGACTTTCGCCCATTTGACGGCGCGATTAATGACGGGGTCTGGGACCAGCACATCGCTTCGGCTGATGACTTCTTCCACCGCAGCATTGGTCATCTCGAAGATAGTTCGATAATCTTTACTCTGCTCGTAGCCGGCACGCGCGGCTTCGATTCCCGTGTTGGAGATACTCATGATAAAGGGGATTTCGATCTCGTCTTGCCCATCAATCTCGACGGTATAGAGGAGATCAGCACTGCGTGCATCAAAAGTGGCGTGTTGTGGAAGGAGCAGCGGTGATCCCCAAACACGTACCTCTTCTGGTCGCCCAACGGTTTCGGTGATAATGAGATTATCTTCCAGCCGCGAGGCTACTTTTTTATTCTTTTGGGTCATATCAGGAAGCTTGCTAAACTCTGGCAGCATGACCCAGGGATACTGAATCTGGGCGTGGATGGCAATGGTGGCAGGTTGCTCACTGAAGTTACGCAGACGAACAAGGGTATATGCCACTTTCAAATCAGGAACGCCGAGCGGGACGAAATAGGTTTGTTGAACCGTAATGTCGTCGAGATGATAGTTGGTTGTTTGATGTGCGGCGCGGAAGAATGTTCGTTCTGCTGGGATGAGGCGCTCCTCAATGCTATAGCGCATAACCCAGCGCCCGCAGTAGAATTGATCGTCTTGGGCACACCAGAGTCCGGCCAGGTTGGAATACTGGTCAGCCCGGCTGAATATCTCAATATTGCCATAATTGGCGCCAGTGCGCAGCTTTGCTACCTCATACTCATAGAGCATGGTTTGCACGGTTCTTTATCTCCCAAAAACGCTCTCTAATACTCGCTATTTGGCAGGATGGATACAGGTGTCGGTGGTACTTCGCTGAGTATAGGAAGGTGTTCATAGGCATGTCAACAGACAGGCTACAACACTATCAGTTGCTCTCGATCCCCAGAACTGTTCACCAATGGGGTCTGAGCAAGAATGGGTACTCTCCGTTGGTTGGCATCAGCCCTCATTATGAGGTGAAAGAGCGTTCTCCGGCGGGACGTTTGCTGCTGTGGAAAGCGTACTCGGCTCCTGTTCTTCAGGTGGGTTGTACTGGGGCAGGTTCATTTCAGCCCGAATGGTCTTAATGGCTTGATAGACGACGCCTGGTGGCAGATTCAGCAGAGCTGCGATCTGCTTATGGACTCCAATCGGTGGGAGTGGGAGAGAAGGGAGATATGCCCCTCGCACTCGCTCCAGGTCTTCGGGAGAGCCGTGATAGGTCTGGACATCCCACCAGCTTGGCAGTGCCTCGCGCTGGCGCAGGCTCGTGATGACTCGCTTCACGGCTGATTTAGGAATAGTGAGTTCTTGTGAGATTTGGCTGCGTATTCCATCGAACTCATGTGGCTGAGCCAGTTCTAGATACCGCTGTTCAATGGCTGTTATCTGCTCTGGCGTTGGTGTGAAGGGGGGAGTCGGTGGGCGGGGTTCGCGCTTGGGCCTGGGAGCGGGGCCAGCGGATTTCTTTGCCTGGCCGGCTTTCTCTCCCTCGCCTTTTTGGGCATCCCCTGGCTTTCTTGGTGCCCTGTGATCGGCGTGCCCTGGCAGGGTGGCATCCAAAGCGCGATGAGTTGAACGGGTCTCTTGCTTCCCCAGACTCGTAGGCACCCCATGAGCAGGATGTATTTTATCTCCTGTATGAATCATTCCGGGCATGGAAGGAGCGCTCGCATGCTCACGTCGCACTGGACTATCCAGGCGTGGGGGACGGGCAGGCTCAGAAGGCTCTGGTACAGCTACTTTGACATCCTGCTGCTGATCCAGCCAGTGTGGTTTGGGTTGGCTGGCAGGAGCCGGCCTGGCGGCTGGTTTAGGCGGAATGACGCGCGAACTCGCTGCCTGTACAGAGGGGGCAGGTTGTGCTGCTGCCCCCTTGGATTTTGCTGTTCGTTCGCGTCGAAGTTTCTCTTCACAGTCTGGGCAGATGAGTTGTTTGGTAGTGGTTGACTTGAAGGTTTTACCGCATTGGCTGCATCGTATCTTGATCTTGCTCATCCCCGACACTCCTTTTGTCTCGATGTTATCCCCTTCTAGTATAGCCTTGCTGATCTGGCGCGTCAACGCAGCAAGAAGGCGAGAAGGTGGGCGATACGATGCACTCCTCTGTCAGGGTGTATACGGCTCTGATCACTCCTCTGTCAAGGTGTATACGGCTTCCCCGCTGGCATTTTTGTTCTCTTTGCTTTCTTCACCTGCTCCATCGCTCGTTGCATCCTCCCCATGTTCTTGCGCCGGCGGCTTTGTTGCAGTCAAGGTGGTGCCGACGACCACTTTAGTCAGTTCTTCTCGGCCATGATGGTGCCGCACCCTCCAACCAACCACTGGAGCAAGGGTGAGAATTCGCTCACGCTGCTCTTCCTCATCGAGTACCCGCCTGCGAGCTTTTAAGAGATCGCTGCGCGTCAAAATACCTAACAGATGATCTGGGTGTTCAGGAGCCACCACCGGCAAGCGCCCCACATTGGCGACAATCATCCGATTTGTCACGACGCGCAGCGGCTCATCAGGAAAAGCCACGACCAGTTTTCGCGCAATGGCCTCTTCCAGCGTGCTTTCTTCTTCTTCATCGGGCAAGGAAAGGTTTGTCAGATCAGAGCGCGTAATCATTCCCACCAACCGACCACCAGCATCTACCACAGGATAGCCTTGGTGGCTGCGTTCTCCCGCGCGCGCTGAGAAGAATGTGCGACGTACATCACGTATGGTCAGCGTTGCAGGGATGGTTACCACTTGTCTGGTCATCACCTGACCAGCATTGATCATTTCCAATGGATCAACTGCGTACTCACGGGCGACATGATAGCCGCGCCGGGCTACTTTCTCAGTGAGAATGGAGCGGCGTAGCACAAGTACGGTAAAGGCATGGGCCGTTACACAAGCGATCAGCAGTGGCAGCAGGAGATTAACGTCGTGGGTAAGCTCCAGCGCGAAAATCACGCCGGTGAACGGCGAGCGCATGGTGCCGCCCAGAATGGCTGCCATGCTCACCAGTGCCCAGACGCCAGGGTTTCCCACAGGAAGGAAGGTGGCTTCTAATCCACCTAAAGCGGCGCCAATCATCAGCAAAGGAGCCAGTACGCCACCTGACGTGCCTGACCCCAGCGAAATAGCCCAAATAGCCGACTTCACCAGCAGCACTGCTAAGAGGAGGCGCAGCGTAAAATTTCCGTTGATAAGCAATCGAATGGTATCATAACCAACACCAAGCGTGTGGGGGAAGAAGAAGCCACCAACGCCAACCACCAGGCCACCGAGTATCGGCCACCACATCCAGTGAATTGGCAGGCGGCGGAAGGCATCCTCAGCGGCATAGACGGCCATCGTCAAGAGCAGTGAGCCAACGCCGGCAATGATGCCAACCACCGGGCAGAACAACAAGCCCCAAATCTGCATCTGTGGGTGAGGAGGGGTTGGAAAGAGGGGGCCAGGGCCGATCAACACGCTGCGCAAGATGGCCGCAGAGGCGCTGGCAGTCGCAACCGGAATAAGGCTCCGAGGCTTCCACTCAAACAGCAGTAGCTCCACCGCCAGCAGCACTGCCGCCACCGGAGAGGCAAACGTTGCCGACATGCCTCCCGCAGCACCTGCCACCAGCAGAATCTTGCGCTCTGAAGCCGAGAGGCGCAGAAACTGGCCGATAATGGAGCCAAAAGCGCCACCAGTCATGATGATTGGCCCCTCAGCGCCGAACGGGCCGCCAGAACCAATTGAAATAGCCGAAGACAACGGTTTTAGGAGCGCTACACGCGGCTCAATGCGGCTCTGGCCGATCAGAATTGCTTCCATTGCCTCCGGGATGCCATGCCCGCGAATACGCTCCGATCCATAGCGGGCCATCAGGCCAATAATCAGGCTACCAAGCGCCGGCACCAGGATTACCCAAGGCCCAAGGACATTATTGGCAGGCGAAATAAATGCAAATGAGAGTCTGCCATAGAAAAAGAGATTGGTGAAAAACCCAATCAAACTCAACAGTATAATAGCGATGAGTGCGCAGAGCAGCCCAACGATCAGAGCGAGCGCAGATAGCCAGAGTAACCGCGCATCTGCCGTAAAATCACCGAGCTTACTCTCTCCCTTATGAGGTGCTTTCGATGCAGTATTCGTATTGCCTTGTGTCTCTGAGAGTTGTTGCCTGGCGCGTAAGAAGAAAGACCTGACCATCCAACCTCCTCGTAGTTCTTGTCGGTTTTGGCAGCTCAGGAGAGCAGCTATCGTTATTATATCGCATTACGATGCTCTTGCCAAGAGACGCTGCCCCGGTTCTCCCTGTGACAGGCAGTGAGGATTTATCTATCCTGATGTGCAGGTCAATGATATAATCAAGCCATATGATGTTCTGAAACTCGATGGTTAGAAAGGCGCCACGATCTGGTAGTGGTTTTCGGGAGGCAGAATTATGGGCGATGGTGCAGGTTTTCCTCCCTCGCAGGCAGGGGGATTTCTTCACGCAGAGGCATCTGAAAACAGAGACCAATATCTCACTACCCCTGCGCCAAAAGAACCAACGGAGCAAGTGCAAGTTACGAAGGCACAGTTTGAGGCGCTCGCTGCATTTCGCTATGCCATTCGACGCTTTATGCGCTTTAGCGAGCAAGCTGCAAGAAAAGCTGGTATTACTCCGCAGCAGCATCAAGTTCTTCTGGCGATCAAGGGATTTCCTGGCCGCGAGAGCGCAACTGTCTCAGAGTTGGCCGAGCGATTGCAAATGCGCCAGCATAGTATGGTAGGGTTAATTGATCGCACAGAGGCGCAAGGGTTGGTGCGACGCGAGCAAGGCACTACCGATCGTCGGCATGTCTATATCTGCCTGACTCCTGCTGGAGAGATGCTGCTAGGTAAGCTGTCAGTTATTCACCAGCAGGAATTGCGCAGCATGGCCGATGCACTCAATCCCCCTGTTTGAAGGGGTCACGGCCCATGAAATCTCTTTCTTCAGTTCTATTCTCTCTTGAGGCGTCGGCGCTGCTTGGGAGGAGTATACTCACGGAAAATGCTCCGGCCAATCTTCCACCCGGCAACGGCCAGAGCCACCGTGAACACAACTGTTAAGACGATGCCAAGAGCGCGGTACGGGATCAGGAGCGTCGTCCCCAAAAATGCGCCCAACAACAAGCCTGCCATTGTGCCAATCAAGCAGCCTAGCGGTCCACCATTTGTCGGCCAGGGTGGTTCATTGCCTGCTTCGCCAGGTGGTCTAGCCAGAGCATCCTGGCGGGTGTTCTGCTCGTTTTCAGGTGGCTGGCCGCTGGCCGAGTCCGTGATTTCTTTCGGTTTCTCGGTACTCAACCGAATGCGCTTCTTTTCTAGGCTCTAGAAAGCGTTCCAGCAGCCTCGCTTGTGCTAGAGCGTGCCAAATTGACGATCACCGGCATCCCCTAATCCTGGAACAATAAAGCCGCGATCATTGAGTTCTTCATCAATGGCAGCTACGTAGATAGGGACATCAGGATGCGTTTCGTGGAGCTTCTTGACCCCATAAGGTGCAGCAATGATGCAAACATAGCGCAGGTGCGGAACGCCGCTCCGCTTGAGGGAGTTGATCGCGTCAATGGCCGAGCCACCCGTTGCCAGCATCGGGTCTACCGAAAAACACACCTGAAGGTTAGCAGCCCGGCCAATCTGATTATAGTATTCTATTGGTTCGAGGGTTCGCTCATCACGGCGCAAGCCAAGATGCCACACCTGCACTTCAGGGAAGACCTCCCGAAAGCCCTCAGCCAGCCCCAGACCAGCCCGTAGAATCGGCACCACACCAACTCCACCAGCCAGCCGTTTGCCAAGCATCGATTTCAATGGCGTTTCAATCGGCGTATCGTTCAGTGCCAGGTCCGCTGTTGCCTCGTAGGCCAGCAGGGCACCCAACTCTTTCACTAATCGGTAGAATTCTGGTGGGTTGGTATCTCGGTCACGCAGCCGGGTGAGCTTATGGGCCACCACTGGATGAGCAGAAATATGGATTCCAGGTAGGTGTAGCACTTCATCACGGCCTGGCTGTGGAATGCCCCGCATAGGTAAATACACCTCGCCAGGCAGATGTTCGGACATCATCATCCCCTCCTCGTAGGACCAACGCTGGTCTCAATGGCTGAGAAAGCGGCTCAGCAAACTCTGGCATCCTGCAAGAGTGTCGCATATGGGAAGGAACAGGTCAAGAGCGCTTTTCCTCAGCACAGGGCTTTGAACGTCGTGCCAGGCGGCGTCTTGCTCTTGACGCTGGCCTCTCGATACTGGATAATAGGCAAGTCCAGGGGAGGCAAGCGAGACTCCTACTTTCCCAGATACACTTGCTGGAGTCCCAGGCTGCCACCTAGACAAGTTTGCTTGAGGAGCGTCAGGAGCGTCTGGCAGTGGTTGCAACGCACACGCACCGAAGCCAGAAGTACAAAGGAGATCACTATGCCTGAAGCTGTCATTGTTGCGACTGCCCGGAGTCCCATTGGGCGGGCCAGCAAAGGGTCGCTGGTTGAATGCCGGCCTGATGATCTGGCCGCGACGATTGTGAAAGCGGCGCTCGCTAAGGTGCCTCAGCTCGATCCAGCCCTGGTCCAGGATCTGTTGCTTGGCTGTGGGGAACCCGCCGGAGAGTCAGGGTTCAATCTGGCACGGGTGGTCGCGCTCCTGGCTGGCATGCCCACTGTTCCAGGCGTGACGGTCAACCGCTACTGCTCATCCTCGCTTCAGACGATTCGGATGGCCTTCCATGCCATCAAGGCTGGGGAGGGGGACGTGTTCGTGGCTGCTGGCGTGGAGACGGTGAGCCGGTTTCTTCATGGGGTCGCCGATGATGGTCCTCATAACCCAGCCTTCGCGCAGGCCGAGGCCCGCACTGCCGAACACGCCAAAGGGGCCGCTGCGTGGGAACCGCCCACCGGGTTGCCTGACATTTATATTGCTATGGGCCAGACTGCCGAGAACGTTCGCCTCGCAGAACACGTCAGCCGACGAGAGATGGATGAGTTTGCATGCCTGTCTCAGCAGCGAGCCGTCACCGCGCAGCAGAACGGCTTCTTCGCGCGCGAAATTACTCCGATTACAACGCCAAGCGGCGCCCTGGTTACCAAGGATGATGGCCCGCGACCAGGCACCACGATAGAGAAGCTGGCGGAGCTTCAGCCCGTTTTTCGGCCTGACGGGCAGGTGACAGCGGGCAACGCCTGTCCGCTCAACGACGGCGCTGCTGCGGTGGTGATTATGAGCGACCGCAAGGCGCGGGAGCTAGGTATCACTCCATTGGCTCGGATCGTTTCAAGCGGCGTTTCAGCGCTCAACCCGGAGATCATGGGCCTTGGCCCTATCGAAGCGAGCCGCCAGGTACTGAGCCGCTCAGGCATGACGATCAGCGATATTGATCTGGTAGAGATCAATGAAGCGTTTGCCGCTCAGGTGATCCCCTCGGCCAGACATCTGGGTATCCCCTGGGATAAGTTGAACGTGAATGGTGGTGCGATTGCTCTAGGGCACCCGTATGGGATGACGGGCGCGCGCATCATGACGACCTTGCTTAACGGCCTCCAAACAGCTAATAAGAACGTTGGACTCGAAACCATGTGCGTGGGTGGCGGCCAGGGCATGGCGATGATTGTCGAACGACTCAACTGAGGTGGATGCGCTCTCGCCCGGCCATGTACTCACTCTTTGAATCGATTGAGTCAAGTGTTCGCGTAGGCTGTTGCTAGCGGGGCATTTGTGGTGCCGGCTTCCCTGCCGCTGGATGCACCAGGGATGCCCTTGCGTATGCTCTGGGGCGGGTCAAGCTGTGTTAATGAAAAGCACTGGTAGCTAGCCAGATCGCGGCGGCACCACTGATAAGGCTGGCGAGAAAACAGAGCAAGCTAATTATCAAGACAGTGCGCGGACGTTCTGCTGAAGATGTTGGCTGCCCTCTTGTTGCTGTATGTTTTCCTGGTGCTGATCTGTTCGCTAGCCCACGACTCACGAAACTTTCAGCAGGCGATGTGCGAAGGGAGGAGCGGAAGAGTGGTGGTCGTCGGTACGATTCGGCAGCTGCCTCTACCTCCTCTGAGTCTTCGCTATCCCAGAGGATATGCTGGCTGCCCGTTTCTGGAGCAGTACGGCGCGTTAGGGGCGTTTGCGGCCTATTTGTCCAGGCTTCCGGGTTTTCCGTTGCCGCCGCGCCGCTGTCAGGTGTGATGCTGACGCGCGCTCCACATTGACCGCAAAAAACCTCATCTGTTCCTATTGGAGTTCCACAATGAGGACAGTTCTCTCCGATGTCCCCTTCCGTTCCCTGTATCTCCAAATCAAGGGATGATGGGGTGGTTTTCTGGCCGCATGCCTGGCATACACCGTCGGGGCCAAGGCCACTTGCTCCACAATGCGGGCAAAACATAACCATCTTTGCCTTTCTGATACGGCGTGGTCTGCTGCTTCGTAAGACGCTTTAGTAGGCGCTTTCGTCAAAGTCAGGCTACAGGCAGTGTTGGGGCAGGAATACAAAGCAGCGCGCTATGATGGGTGGCTATTTCCTGGCAGGTCCATTCATGTGTAAGTGTGATGATTTGCGCGAGTGGCACGGTTGTGGGGATCAGTAGCCAATGAATCTGATAGTCTTTGATAATCTGATCCCATCCAGGTTCTCCGTTGATGAGCGTTTGATAATCGTTCAGTACGCTTTGGTCGAAAAAATCAACCCTGGCATCAACCATTAATACCTGATGAGGCAAGGTGAGTTCCAAGTAGCCAGCCCAGGTAATGGTAGTGAATCCGGTTCCTGCTGGCAAGGCGTTCCCTGGAATGGCGCCTTGCTGGATGGCCTGTACCGCCTCGATAGGAAAGGTATTTGAAGAGAACTGAGCGTTCAGCACTGGTGTCGAGGTTCCTGGGAGTCTTCCCTGATTGAGCAAAAGCACGAGTATGAAAATACTTGTGAGACCTGCCAACAGGCCCGAACGCAAGCTCTTATTCAGCGCATCAAGCCGCCAGGAGCGCAGAAAGAGGGTACGGCAGAAACGCGCCCGGCGCCCACTTGGGCTGCTCGCGGCCCATTCTGCGCCCCAACTGGTTAATTCGCGCCCCAGGATGGGCGTCACCACCAACGCCCACAGCGGCAGGGCGCGCACAGAGTAGAGCGCCATTGCGGTGAAGATACCTACCAGCGCCCATCCCAGGGCGCCTGGTTCACGGACAGCAAGTTGCGCAAGCACGCGCCGCTCACCTTGCGCATCTACATCGGCAGGGCGAATGGCTCGGCCACCAGCAAGCCAGCCTCGCAGAATGCCGCACGCCCCCAGGAGCAGCAGCAGGAAGAGGAAGATCTGTCCATAGGGCTGATGAAAATCTGGCGAGTTATATTCCTGAATATTGCTGAGGGCATTCCCATTTGAAAGGAAGCTCGTGATATGAAGAAAACCCGTCAGACCCCACGGAGTCAGAAGTGTTGCCAGCAGGCATGCCACCAACGCGCGTGTCAGTTGCCAGCGCCGTGCAGCAATATTACGTGTGCTAGCCGCGTTTGGGAGCAACCAGGCTAAGCCTGTTGCCGTGCCCAACATGATCAGCCCAACGACATATCCCCCGTGCAGATTGGCCCAAAGTGCCATCATGAGGGGAAGCGGCCAGAGCTTGCGTGGATTGCCGCTTTGCCAGTAGGCCCAAAGTTGTTCTGACCACCAGAGGGTCAGCAGCAGTGAGAAGATATGAGGCCGCGCCAGCCAGTGGATCGAGGTGAGCGCGATGGCAATGAGTGTGAGCGGGAGGGCGATAAGGAGTGGAACCCCGCGCCGGCGCACGGCCCGGAAGAGCAGCAGTGAGGTGAGTGCAACGACCATGCCTACAACAGCCACGACGCCATTTAACCCCAAGAGACGCCAGGCTCCGGCAAAAAGAAGCTCGGAGAGCCATTCCCAGGCAATGAAAGGTTGCCCATAGCCAGTGCTGGTGAGGGTGTTGGTGGTAATGAGTCCTCCATGTGTGAGTATATCGTTGCCCAGTCGCAGGTGGAGCGGCGTATCTCCATCGGTTCCCAAAATTCGCTGCTGGCCGAGGAGGAGGGCACCCAGCAAGATGGCGCTGAAGAGGACGCTATCTAGCGAAGGAGGAAACCAGCGTCGAGCGTGCCCATTCACCCGTGCAGGGGTGGAGTCCAGCGCTGGCTGGGCAGAGGATGGTGCCTGAGCAGATGTATTGAGCGTTTCCTGGGTCATGTTTTGAGTCCTTGCTTCTTGCCCGATTCGCTACAGTATAGCCTGGAAAGTGGAGGGCTGGCAAATACGTATGAGACTCGCCAAGAAGAGCAAGGTTGAGATGCGCTCGATGGCACGCAGTCCCGTTCTTTTTGGAGAGATGTGATACAATAGAATAGTGTTCTCCTTTCTGATGGATACACGCCTCTGTATCCTTATCTGGTAAGCAAACACCTTGCTTGACGATGGAGCAGACGATGTGTACAATGCAGCATAGGATGATCGCACCTTGAAGGTGCCAGGTCACACCTGAGGTCAGCCTGTTGGTTTTTGACTGAATGGCAGGCTGTAGAAAGGCTAGATGAAAGACCAATGAAAACTGGAATTCACCCCAAATTTACTGAAGCAACCGTCACTTGCGCCTGCGGAAACTCTTTTAAGACGGCAAGCGTGAAGCAGAACCTCCGTGTCGATGTTTGCTCAAACTGTCATCCGTTCTTTACCGGCCAGCAGCGCATTCTTGACAGTGCTGGTCGTGTGGAGCGCTTCCGCAAGCGCTTTAATCTGAAAGAAGAATAGCAGCCGTCACAGAACAGAGGGCAGGGAGGCATTCCGGCGTGTCTTGCATCGGTAGAGCATCTGCTTTCCTTGCCCTCTTTTCCTGAATTGCTAAGGAGGATGTATGGACGCCTCAATGCGCGTACAGACGATCCTCTTTCTTATTTCTGATACTGGTGGCGGCCATCGTAGTGCTGCAAATGCGATTCGCACCGCTATGAACTTGCTGGCGCGTGAGACAAGCGATCAAAGGATAACTGGAAGGCTTGCTAGCGATGCCAGGGCTACTCAGCCGCTCAGGGGTGGAGGATGTGCTGATACTTCCTCTCCTGTTGTTCCTCCTCCCTATCGGGTGAAGATTGTTGATGTCTTTGCAGAGTATGGTCTGCCTCCCCTGCGGCGGGCTATCTTCCTCTATGGCCCAGCGATTAAATATCAGCCAGAGCTGTATGGACAGCTCTTCCACGCGATGAACCATAAAATCAGCTTCAGGGCACTGCAACGGTTTACCTATCCACTCTTGCAGCCAGGGCTGGTAAGCCTGCTCACCTCGGTACGTCCAGACGTGATTGTCTCTATACATCCCCTTCTAAATCATAGTACACTACAGGCATTGGAGGAACTAGGGGTACGAGTGCCCTTTCTGACGGTGATTACGGATCTGGTGAATGTACATCGTGGTTGGGTAGCCCCTGGGGTAGATGCCTGTGTGGTTCCTACAGAGGCAGCGCAACAGATATGCTTACAGCATGGTTTAGCGCCAGAAAAGATTCACTTGCTTGGCATGCCGATTGATCCAAGGTTTAGCCAGCCTGGTGAGTCAAAGCTGCTTCTGCGAGAACGGCTAGGGCTTGCTTCCCAGGTGCCTACAGTATTATTGGTGGGTGGGGGTGAGGGAACAGGTGGGCTATATAGGTCGGTGCGAGCAATCTCACGAGCGGGACTACCAGTACAACTGGTGGTGGTCTGTGGGCGCAACAAGCGCCTCCTGGAGCGTCTCGAACGGATTCAGCAGCGGCTCAGGGTGCCAACGAAATTATTGGGTTTTGTGCAGAATATGCCTGAACTGATGCGTGCTGCTGATATCCTTGTAACCAAGGCTGGACCAGGGACGATTAGTGAGGCGCTGGCCTGCGGATTGCCGATCTTATTGACGAGTTATGTTCCGGGACAGGAAGAGGGGAATGTCAACTATGTCACCGAGCATGGGGTAGGAAGGATGGCCGAGACGCCAGAAGCGTTGGTGGATGCCCTCGAAGAGTTGCTTGGACCAGATTCACCAGCTTTGCTCTCTATGCGTACTCAGGTAACACGGTTGAGCCATCCAGATGCCTCATTTGATATTGCTCGTTTGATATTGCAGCAGCTTCCTGCTGCTGATTCGGTCTCGACCTGGAACCATTCGGCGCTGGCTGCTGCCCGTCGAGCGATTCGCCTGCGCCGCCAGCCTGTGCGAGCGAGTCTGGGCAGGAATATGCGGCGCCTGGAACGGTTATCCAGGCTCGATCATTTGAAGCAGCTTCGGTATTTTTTGATGCGAGGGACTCATTTTGGCAACATTCAACTACGGCGGCCAGGCGGTTATCGAAGGCGTTATGATGCGTGGTCGGAGGGCCGTGGCCGTAGCAGTTAGACAACCTTCTGAAGATGGAAAGCCAACGGGCGATATTTTAGTGCATGAAGAGCTGCTTACGCCCCGGCTCTATCAAAACCGTGTCTTTCGGCTGCCGTTTTTACGAGGAGTCTTGCTGCTGTGGGATATGCTGGTGCTGGGCACACGCATGATGGCTTTTGCGGCCAACGTTGCTGCCGGGCAGATCACCAACGAAGAGGGGGAAACGGCGCCCATACTGAGCAAGGGCACGTTAGCAGTCACCTTGACGATCTCGCTGGCATTCGCCATCGGTATTTTTTTCCTTGGTCCTCTAGCATTAGTTGGGCTGGTGCAGAAACAGGTCGGCCAGGGATGGCTCGCGTTGGTGCTTGAAGGGGTTATTCGGTTAGTGGTGCTGCTTGGGTATCTCTGGCTCATCGGGCGAATGCCTGGCATTCAGCGGGTTTTTGGGTATCATGGGGCCGAGCATAAGGCGATTAATACGTTTGAGCAAGGCGGGCCGCTTGATGTGGCGCATGTACGGCGGGCATCAAAGGTTCATACCCGCTGTGGCACCGGCTTTTTGCTTATTGTCATGGTCGTTTCTATCTTTGTCTTTGCTTTGGCAGGGAACCCGCCCATCGTCTGGCGTATTCTCTCGCGCATTGTGTTGGTGCCAGTGGTGGCGGCGATTGCCTATGAACTCATGCGTCTGGGGGCAACCTATTATCGTTTTCGGGTCGTGCGTTGGCTTCTGGTGCCGAGCCTGGCCTTGCAGAATCTGACCACACGCCCACCCGATGATGCTCAGATTGAATGCGCTATCGCCGCGTTGGAGCGCGTGCTGAAAGAGGATGGGGTGATGCTTCCCGGAGGGGCGGTTGTATGAGTACACGTCCTTCTTCCGACGCGCTTGATCCCATCCCTCCCAATGAGGCTCCCGCTGATCTGCCTGCTGCTGCGAATCGGCCTCAGGCGAAGCAACATATGCTGGGCCGCTCATTTGGCCGCTGGCTGATGATGGCGCCGATCCGCCTGTCCTATCGCGCCTGGACCCGTGTTGCCGCGAACCTCTTTCCCGAAGACAGCCGACGAGCGCGACTGGCAGAACAGGCAGGACTCTCGCTTCCAGACCGGCTGGATATGAGTTGGGTGACCAGTTCGCTGGCGGTAGGTGGAAGAGTACGTGAGGAGGATATTGAGCGGCTGGCACAATCGGGTATTACCCGTGTGGTCGATACACGCGCAGAGTATAAGGATGATGAGGCTGCTCTAAACCGGGCGCAGATTGAGTTACTCTATCTGCCGGTGCCCGATACGCAGCCATTGACGGTAGGGCAGTTGATGGAAGGGGCGGAGTGGGTACTCCAGCAAATCCAAGAAGGACAAAAGGTCTTGATTCATTGCGAGCATGGTGTTGGCCGCAGTGTCTTGCTGACTTGCGCTGTCCTGGTACGCGATGGATTTCCGGCTGAGGAGGCGCTCAGGTTGGTACAATCGAAGCGCTGGCAAGCATCCCCGAACCACCGGCAGATTAAGCGGTTACACGAGTTTGAGGAGGCTGTGCAGACCCGTGTACAAGGTTAGCCTGAATGGGCAGGAGGACAGCCAGCAAGTGCGCTGCGTAAATGAGCGATGCCAGCAAGAGAATGAGCCGGGCGCACGAGTCTGTGTGCGCTGCGGCTGTCTGTTGCCTGGCGTTTTGCTCGTCAATCGATACCGCATTGAGGGGCTGCTGGGCATTGGTGGCATGGGGGCCGTGTATCGGGCTTCTGATCTCCAGCTTGAGCGCGAGCTGGCACTCAAAGCCCTGCTTCCCCGCGAACGCGATGCCGATGAGTTACGCCAACGCTTTCTGCGCGAAGCCAAGATGGCTGTCAGATTGGAACACACCAATATCCTTCCGGTCTATCATACGGACGAGGATGAGGGGATCGCGTTTCTGCTCATGCCGCTTCTGCGCGGCGGCACGCTGAAAGAGCGCATGAAAGGCCGCCCGCTGCCCCCAGGTGAGGCACTGACCTATCTGCGGCAGTTGGGGTCGGCGCTCGACTATGCACATACGCGCCCGGAACCGATTATTCACCGCGATGTGAAGCCGGCCAATATCCTGTTCCATCACGAGGGTGATCGGCTGATGCTGTCTGATTTTGGCATAGCGCGGTTGGGGGGTGCGGCCCCTGATTTGACTCGCCCAGATGTCGCGCCCGGAACGGTGCAGTTTATGGCGCCAGAGCAAGGGAAGGGACACGCGGTGCCCGCCAGCGACCAATACAGCGCGGCAGTCATTCTGTATGGCATGCTCACCGGGCGCCTGCCCTTTGAGGGTCCAGATGGGTTAGCGCTTGCTATTCAGCACGCGACAGAAATGCCGCACCCTCCAAGTAAGATTCATCCCGGTCTTTCTGCCGCTGTCGATGCCGTCGTTATGCGGGCGCTGGCGAAGCAGCCAGAGGAGCGGTTCCCCACCCTGCGGGCATTTGTGCGCGCGCTCGATATGGCGCTGCGCTCGCCTGGGGGAGCCGTTTCTACCCTCACCAGGCCACGCGGCGAGACCTTTCCATCGTTACCAGCAGTGCGCCTGACGCTGCCAACAGTACGGCCTACCCCTGCTCCTGTTGATGTGGCTGCGTTGCGACGGCAGGCGAAAGATGCCCGCAATGCTCAGAAGTATCAAGAAGCGGTACATCTCTACCGTCAGGTTGTTTCGCTTGACCCTGCCCACGCGCCTACGTGGTTTTGGTTGGGCTGGTCGCTCAATGCGCTGGGTAACTTTGGTGAGGCGATTTCTGCCTTTGATTCCTGCCTTGAATTGGAACATAATCGAGCGCGCGTCTGGAACACGCGGGGGTATGCGCTCTATATGTTGGGCCGATATAATGAGGCGCTGGCCTGCTGCGAACGGGTGCTGACGCTGGAACCAGATAATGCGGCTGCCTGGCAAAATCGTGGAGTCGTTTTGCAAAAGCTGGGGCAGCCAGAGGAAATGCTCCGTTCGCTGGAGCGGGCCGCGCGCTTCCAGCCCACCCCATTGCGGTTGCAGCGAGTAGTTGAAGTGCTGCGGTCTTTGGGCCGTGAGCAAGAGGCGCTTCAATGGGAAGCGCGTCTGCGTGAATTGCTAGCCGAACGACCAGTGAGACCACATCAGTTCTAGCTTCTGATGAATCTGTCTCCTTCTCTTTTCTTCCCTCCTTTACATGATGCCCTGCGTATCCTCCTCTGCTTGATTAGCTAATGAGTGGGGCTATTACCAGACCCAGAAGCATGCAAAGGCCCAGCAGCGTTTGTATAACAAGCGCTCTCCTCAGACGTTGCTTGGCCTGCTGCGTGAGAGCTTGCCGCTCGTTCTGGCTGATCTGGAGTGAGTGTGAGACATCGATACCGCTGTACGCGGTTGCGCGCGATCCTTGTGCCGCCAGCCAGATCATGCCTGCCAAGTGGGGCAGCGCCCTGTGTTTCTGATAGAGTGTCAGCAGGATGGCGCCTGCCATGAGCGCCAGTTCGCCACTGATGACCCATCCTGCTGGCGTATTGAGCAGGGCTGCTGGGGTAGGCCAGTTCTTCTGATGAGTCTCTAAAAAGAAGGTAGCATAAAGCAAGGGGGCTACCAAGAGTTGGATGAGCGGCGGCCTGATTACTGCAAAGACTTCCAAGAACGCTTGCGGATGTTCGGCGGTTTCCAGCTTATGGCTGGTTGGGGCAAGCACAAAAACGAGATACATGATTCTTCCCAACCAGACCGAGACTGCCAGAAACGCCACAAGTTTGAGGGCTGCTGCACTGATGGGGAGCGGCTCTTTTGTGGGAAGAGGAGATGCCAACGCGCATGTGACCAGCAAAGCAGATGCAATGGCTATCATCCCTTGCAACTTGCGCTTGCCAGCCGAGTACAGTTGTTGTAGGCTGCCTGCCTTCACTGTCGTCCTTCTGCCTTGCTCCTGTCCCCAAGAACGTCTGTCATGATTCGTTGCTTGAGGAGCGCGTTGCCCACTTAGGTGGGCTGCGTTTCTGTGTTCGGCACGTCCCCGGAACCGGGTGGTAAGAGAGTAACTTATCAGAAGGCTCAGCGCCACCAATATCAGGCTGCCTCGCGCCAACCAGAGGTGGCCCTCGAAAGTGGTCACAAGAAAATTGACTACTGCGGACCAGTCGGGGAGGTTCATGAGCCGCTGGTGTAGTAAGACAGATGGGAGGCGCAGCCAGAAGAGCGCGAACATCCCCATGACGATACTGCTCAGCCAGAGCCAGTCTTGTCTCTGCCGCCGCTGGCTAGCGGATTGCATCAAGATGACCATTTCTGCGCGCTGCTCGCTTTTGAAGGCAGCGAATATCTGGGATTCGGCAATGAGCGTTCCGAGCCAGATGATGGCAGCGGCCAGTACCATCCACTGCCAGGCAATTGCTACCAATGACTCAATTAATGGAAGTTGCGTGTTTCCCACACTGCTGGAAAAGCTGCGCGCCTGCTCGCTCAGTATATCTGCCAGGCCCATATGTTGCTCCTTACGGGCTTACCCGTACCGTAACTTAATTGCGTAGATTGCGCCAGGTGAGGTGCGTTTTAAGCCGCCTTCTGGGGCAGAGCTGGTTTATCGATAGTGTCCTGGGATGGTGTTGTATAATCGCGTCACCAGATGTTAGGTGCAGGATTGCTGGCTTCCTGCTATGGAGAAATCCAGCAAGCACTGAATGTGACCGACTGCTTATTTGCAAGTTGTATTCCAGCAAGAGAAGTTTGTTATAGTATCTCAGCAGAATTTTGGGAGGAGTTTCTCATGTCTACTTCATCCCCGGCGGCGGGAGCGCGAAGCTATGCAACAGAGAACCGCGAACGCTTCCGCGCAGAGTTGATGGAATTACTGCGCATTCCCAGCATCAGCACGTTGCCCGAACATCGTCAGGATGTGCGCCAGGCCGCTGAATTTGTGGCTGAGCATCTCAAGCACGCGGGCCTGGAGACGGTAGAGGTCATCCCAACAGCAGGGCACCCGCTAGTGTATGGCGAGTGGTTGGGTGCGCCAGGCAAACCAACTATACTGCTCTATGGGCACTATGATGTGCAACCGGTGGACCCACTGGATCTCTGGGAGACGCCGCCTTTTGAGCCTACTGTGAAGGGCGATAACCTCTATGCGCGGGGAGCCTCCGATGACAAGGGCCAGATGTTTGCCCTGGTCAAAGCGTTGGATGCCCTGGTGCATGCGAACAAGACGCTTCCGGTGAACGTGAAGGTGTTGATTGAGGGTGAGGAAGAGGCCGGCGGGGAATCGATTGAAGCCTATGTCAAGGCGCACCCTGAGCGGCTGGGAGCGGATGTTGCTTTGATTTGTGATACCGGTATGCCAGAGGCCGGTCTTCCTGCTATTACGTATGGTCTGCGTGGCATCCTCTATACCGAATTGGAGGTGCGTGGGGCCAAACGTGATCTGCATTCTGGCGTCTTTGGTGGCATTGCGCCTAATCCCTTGCACGCGCTGGCGTTGATCCTCGCCGGGTTGAAAGACCGCGATGGGCATATTCATATTCCTGGGTTTTATGATCGGGTGCGCTCTGTTACCGAACAGGAGCGGGTGAATTGGGCGAGCTATCCCTTCGACGTGGATGGGGGATTCCGCCAGGAAATGGGCATCTCGGCGCTGGTTGGCGAGACCGACTATGCAACTGAGGAGCGGCGCACCGCCCGGCCAACGCTGGAGGTACATGGGATCATCGGTGGCTTTGTGGGAGAGGGCGCTAAGACGGTCATTCCTAATGTGGTTAAGGCGAAGGTTAGTATGCGGTTGGTGCCCGATCAGCGGCCCAATGATATTTTCCCGCTGTTCGAGCGCGCTGTTCAGCAGCTTTGCCCGCCAGGGGTTGAAGTGACGGTGCGCAATATTCATGGTGGTGATGCGGTGCTGGTGCCGCTGGAAAGCCCCTGGATGGCCGCCGCAGCAACCGCGTTGCGCTCGGCCTTTGGCCGCGATCCGGTCTACTTGCGCGAAGGTGGCTCTATTCCCATTGGGGCGCTCTTTGATTCCGTGCTGCATGTGCCAACGGTGTTTATTGGCTTTGGTTTGCCTGATGATAACCTGCATGCACCGAACGAGAAGTTCTATCTGCCCAACTATGAACTGGCGATCCAGAGCGTGATTGAGTTTCTGTGCGAGGTTGGCAAGTGATTCGTAGCGTCTCAACACTTGCCATCATTCCACGCGATGATGGCAAGTGTATTCCGGCCTTTCGGCCAGAACGGACAACGCTTCATGGCTGAGCAGCAGCTTGATCTGGCGGGCATCTATCCTCCGGTGCCGACGTTTTTTGATGACCAGGGCGATCTCGACCTGCCGACGTTGCAGCGGCATATCCGGCGACTGACGGCGCCAGGTACGTCCTGGGTGGCTGGCATTGTGGCGCTGGGGTCAAATGGCGAGGCTGCCCATCTGGATGACCGCGAGCGCGATACAGTGATTGGGGCGATTCGAGAAGTGGTGCCCCCTGGTGTACCAGTGCTGGCCGGAGCCAGCGCGCAATCGACGCGCGGCACGATTGCGCTTTGCGAGGCCGCTGCTCGCGCTGGCGCGGCGGCGGCGCTGATTCTGCCGCCATCGTACTTTCGTGCGCAAATGACCCAGGAAGCGCTGGTGCGCCATTATCACGCGGTAGCCGACGCCAGCCCGGTGCCAGTGGTGGTCTATAATATGCCTGGCGCGACAGGGGGAACCGATCTGGATGCCGCGACGGTGCTGGCAATTGCCGAACACCCGCGTGTGCTTGGGGTGAAGGATAGCGCTGGGAATGTGACCAAATTGGCCGATATTGTCGGGCGGGTGCGACCAGACTTCCGGGTGCTGGCGGGGAGCGCCGGCTTTCTGCTGCCGTCGCTGGTGGTAGGGGCAACTGGCGCCGTCGCAGCGCTGGCAAATATCCTGCCAGAGCAGTGCCGCAGGTTGATCGATCTTTTTCATCAGGGGCGCTTCGATGAGGCGCGCAACCTGCAAGCGAAGCTTATCCCCATAAATACTGCTGTGACCGGCGGTTATGGGGTGCCGGGCCTGAAGGCGGGGTTGGAACTTACTGCCGGTTACGGTGGAGCGCCTCGCTCGCCATTGCTCCCCCTTGGTGAGCGAGAGCGCGAGCATCTGAAGCGGTTGATTACCGTAGCAGTGGGCGAGTGATGTACTGATTGGGCAAGCCACAGAGGGCAGCAGGAGCGAGAGCGCGTTTCTGCTGCCCTCTGTGGCTTCTGGTGGCTCCGGTTTAGCCCTTTGCTTTTTCCTCAATGCGGCTGAGAAAACGATCAAGGGTAATAATGGCGCGCTCGTGCTGGCCTTCGCCGATGATTTCGTGCTCGTCACGTGCCTCGACACGGAAGAGCAGGCGTCGCCCGTCTACTTCTATCAGCTCGGCAGTTGCGGTTACGCGCATTCCAAGAGGAGTAGCGGCCAGATGGCGTATATCGACTCGTGTGCCCACGCTGGTCTGACCCTCAGGCAGCAGTGCTTGTACGGCGCTAAAGGCGGCGTTTTCCATCAGGCCGATCATCATTGGGGTGCCAAAGACACGCACGCCGCCGGCCCCGAAATGCGCGGCGGTGTGTTCATCTGCAACCACCAGTGATGAGGTGCCCTGGAGACCCGGTTTCAATTCCATACCCGTATCTTCCCTCCGCTGGTTATAACTTTTGCTTGTATTGTAACATACGCCCATCTTCTTATCGGTCTGTTGCTCTAGACTTTTGATGGGTGCTGAGCAGGAGTCGTTGCCCTTCCGCTCCTTTTGCTGATATAATGAGCCAGTTGCTTTTTCCTGTTTAAGGAATGCTCGGCGTCACAACCCGAAACAAAGGAGTTTCTGGGGTGAAAACGTATCGTCTATCTTATACTGCTCCGCCTTATGGCAGCTTCATAGCTGGTCCAACCCTGGCCAGGCATCTATCCCACCTCCCTTGCCTATTGCACCCTTTTTTCTTTCGGGTTTTCTCCTCTGATTTCTCCAGGCACTCTCTCTGCGGGATTCAAAAATTGGTTTCCCAGCAGAGGAGGAATTACTTCCGCTGGTTCCACCGCTTCTCTCATAGAAGGGGTGCTATTTGGTCTGGAATCCACTCCAGGCTATTTGTACGGAGGTTCATGTATGGCTGCACAAGATGATTTCCTGCCGTTGCAGGGATTTGATCACGTCGAGTTTTATGTGGGGAACGCCAAACAAGCCGCATATTTCTATAGCCATGCGTTTGGCTTCACCCCGATTGCCTACAGCGGGCTTGAAACGGGCGCGCGTGATCGCTCCAGCTATGTGCTGGCCCAGGGCGATATTCGTTTTGTCTTCACGACTGCGCTCCAGCCAGACCACCCCATCTCAGAGCATGTGAAGCAGCATGGCGATGGAGTTAAAGTCGTGGCGCTGACGGTAGATAATGCCCGGCGATCCTATGAGGAGACGACCAGGCGAGGCGCCAGAGGCGTGATGGAGCCGAAGAGACTGGAAGACGATTTCGGACGTGTGACGCTGGCTTCGATTGCCACCTATGGCGAGACGGTGCATACCTTTGTTGAGCGCCAGGACTATGCCGGGTCGTTCCTGCCGGGCTATAAGGCGCTGCCAACGACACCAGAGACGCGCTCGCGGGATGCCGGACTCAAGGCGATTGACCATATTGTGGGGAACGTTGAATTGGGTAAGATGAATGAGTGGGTCGATTTCTATGCCCGCATTATGGGCTTTAGCCAGTTGATCCACTTTACCGACGAGGCGATCAGCACAGAATATTCTGCACTGATGTCGAAGGTGATGCAGAATGGCAGCGGGCGTATCAAGTTCCCGATCAATGAGCCAGCCCAGGGGAAGAAGAAGTCGCAGATCGAAGAGTATCTGGACTATTATAAGACGCCTGGCGTGCAGCATATCGCGCTGGTGACCGACGATATCATCACGACGGTTGAGCGTCTCCAGCAGCAGGGGGTCGAGTTTATTCCAGCTATCCCCAGTTATTACCAGGAACTAGAAGAGCGCGTAGGTAAGATCGATGAGCCGATGGATGCACTCAGCAAGCTTGGTGTGCTGGTGGACCGCGACGATGAGGGCTATCTGCTGCAAATCTTCTCGAAGAATGCTCAGGACCGGCCTACGGTCTTCTTTGAGGTGATTCAGCGCAAGGGCGCTCGCGGCTTTGGCGAAGGCAACTTCAAGGCGCTCTTTGAGGCCATTGAGCGCGAGCAAGCCCTGCGGGGCAATCTGTAGGAGTGCCCGCAATGAAGCTTGTGACCTATGCTCTGCGGCCAGAAAAGGCTGACCTCCAGCCGGCAGAACTCGCGGCTGGGCTGGGTCCGGCCAGCCTCTCTGGCCGCGCCGGGGTAATCTCTGGCAATGTGGTCATCGATCTGCCGGTAGCTTTCGAGTGGGCGCGTGGCAGTGGACCAGAGGCGCTGGCGCATCAATTGCGTGAGGGCAACCCGCCCGGTACACTGCTGGGGCTGTTACAGCTTGGGCCGGGAGTGATTGAAAGCGCCAGGCGTATCATCGGCGCGCTGACGGCGTTGCCTAATGACCGGCTGTTGCAGATGGAGCCTCGTCTGGCCTATCGTGTGAGCGATGTGCGGCTGCTCGCGCCGATCCCTGAGCCGCCCAGCGTGCGCGATTTCTATGCGTTTGAACAGCATGTGAAGGCGGCGCGGGCGAAACGCAATGTGGGGATGATTCCCCAATGGTACGAGATTCCTGTCTTTTATTTCTCCAACCCGGCGGCCATTAACAGTCCTGATGACCCGATTGCTTATCCTAGAGAGACGGAATGGCTGGATTACGAACTGGAGATTGCCTGCGTTATCGGCAAGGCCGGCAAAGATATTCCGGTGGAAGAGGCAGCAGAGTACATCGCTGGCTATACCATTCTGAATGATTGGAGCGCCCGCGACCTTCAGCGTAAAGAGATGGCACTCAACATGGGGCCAGTGAAGGGCAAGGATTTTGCCACGTCGCTTGGCCCCTGGCTGGTGACGCCTGATGAACTGGCTGGCAAGCGATCAGGTGAGGGCAAGACTGAACGCTATGACCTGACCATGCTGGCGCGTGTCAACGGCCAGGAGCTTTCACGAGGCAATTTCAGGGATATTTACTACAGCTTTCCACAATTGATCGCCTATGCCTCAATGAATAGCTGGTTGAAACCGGGGGATGTGATTGGGTCTGGGACAGTTGGCACAGGCTGCCTTCTGGAGCTTATCCCTGCTGAGCAGGAGGCGCAGGCAACCAATGCTGGCCCAATCAGCCGGGATCGACTTCGCTGGCTACAGCGTGGGGATGTCGTTGAGATGGAAATTGAAAGATTGGGCACCCTCAAGAACACAATTGTCTAGGAACCAGGCGTAAGAAACGGAGCCTTCTATGCCAAGCTACCATGCCCTGGGGCAGATTCCCCCAAAACGGCATACGCAATTTCGGAAGCCCGATGGTACGCTCTACTCGGAAGAACTCTTCGGCGTAGAGGGCTTTTCGGGCTGCTTTTCCTTGCTCTATCATCAGCATCCGCCAACGCGGGTGAGCAAAATCGAGCGCCATAGCGATCTGCCGCTGGAAGAGTGGCATCAGCAGACGCACCGGCATCACCACTTTAAGACCGCGCCGCTGGCGCCTGGGGATGATCCGATCAGTGGGCGGCGGGTGCTGATGTTTAACAATGATGTCTCCATTGGCGTGAGCCGGCCCACGCAGGCGATGGAGTATTTCTATCGCAATGCCGAATGCGACGAACTGTACTTTATCCATGAGGGCAGCGGCGTTTTTGAGACCATCTTTGGCTCACTGCCCTACCGCGAGGGCGATTATGTCAACCTGCCGCGCGGCACAACGTACCGAATTGTCCCAGACAAAGGCGAGACGCGCCTGCTGGTTATAGAGGCGCATGGGCCGATTGAGACGCCGCGCCGCTATCGCAATGAGTTTGGGCAGTTGCTCGAACACGCGCCGTTTAGCGACCGCGATTTTCGTCTGCCTAAAGAACTGCCCATCCATGAGGAGCGCGGCGAATTCGAGGTGCGCATCAAGGTCGGCCAGGCGCTGATGAGCTACTTCTTTGATTATCATCCGCTGGATGTGGTCGGATGGGATGGCTATCTCTATCCCTCCATCTTCAACATCGCCGACTTTGAGCCGATCACCGGGCGGGTGCATCAGCCGCCGCCGGTACATCAAACCTTCCAGGGGCCGCAGTTTGTGGTCTGCTCGTTTTGCCCGCGCAAGTTGGATTATCATCCACTCTCCATTCCGGTGCCCTACAATCACAGCAACATCGATAGCGACGAGATGATCTATTATGTGAGCGGCAATTTTGGCAGCCGCAAGGGCATTGAGGTCTCTTCGATAACGCTGCATCCGCGCGGTATTCCACACGGGCCGCATCCAGGAACGGTAGAGAAGAGCCTGGGCGCCGAGCGCACCGAGGAACTGGCAGTGATGGTGGATACCTTCCATCCGCTGCGCCTGACAGTAGACGCGAAGGCTTTGGATGACGAGCAGTATCCGTTTAGCTGGCTGGAATAGTCGGAGACTTGGAGCAGGCTCGGTGCCTGGCCCCTGAAGCTAAAAAGGAGGCAGCAGTGACCCGCATTATCAAATTTTACGAGACGACGCTGCGTGATGGCGAGCAAACGCCTGGCATTAACTACTTCCCTGAGGAAAAGCTCCAGATTGCTCAGGCATTGGCCGATATGGGATTTGATACGCTTGACTGTGGTTTTCCAATCTCTGGCCCTGGCGAATTTGAGGCAGTGCAGTTGATCGCCCGCACGGTTTCTAACGCCGAGATTTGCGCGATTGCACGCTCGTTCCCACAGGATATTGATCGTGCCTGGGAGGCGGTCAAAGACGCCGCTCATTCCGCTGTGCAGCCGTTTATTAGCACGTCTCCGCTGCATCGCCAGGTGAAGCTGGGTAAGTCGCGCGAAGAGGTGCTGGAACTGGCGCGGACGGCGGTGGCGCGCGCGCGGGGCTATACGGAGAACGTCGATTTCGCAATGGAAGATACGACGCGCACCGAGCATGATTTCATCTTTGAAGTGGTTGATGTAGTCATGAAAGAAGGCGTACGTCATGTGACCGTTTGTGATACGGTTGGGTTTGCATTGCCGTGGGAGTTCGGCGAACTGATTGCCGAACTCAAGCGCGAGTTTCCTGGCATCCAGATTTCTGCGCACTGCCACGACGACCTGGGGCTGGCGGTTGCCAATGCGCTGGAGGCGATTCGTAACGGCGCTGATCGCGTGGATACCTGTATCAATGGTCTGGGTGAACGTGCAGGCAACGCGGCGACTGAAGAAGTGGTGATGGCAATTCGCACCCGTCGCTCTGACCTGGACGTTGATGTAAAGGTGGATACGACGAAGATTGCCCCAACCAGCCGCTTAGTAGCAAAGCTCAGTGGGATGCAGCCGCAGTGGACAAAAGCGATTGTTGGCGCGAATGCTTTTGCGCACGGCGGCGGTATTCATCAGGACGGTGTGCTGAAGGATACGCGCACGTATGAGATTATGACCCCTGAATCAGTTGGCCTGACCTCCGCTGATCGGCGTATGTTTGTTGGCAAGCTCTCTGGGCGTGCAGCGTTGGAGGCGCAGTTGCGCGAATTGGGCTACAGCCTTGACCGCGAACAGGTAACTCGCGCATTTGAGATGGTGAAGGTGTTGCTCTCCAAGAATCGAGTGGCCGAGGAGATGGACCTGCGCCGAATTGCTGAGACGGTCACGGCTGCGCCTGCGTCAGTGCGCGAAGCTGGAGATTAACAGGCACATCAGCATCAACTTGAAAAAAGGAGTGTTCGATGACAACAGCACCCAAAACGCTGTTTGATAAAATCTGGGAGGCGCATGCCGTCCGCGAGGCACCCGGCGAGCCGACGATCCTCTATGTTGACCGGCATCTGGCTTATGAGGCAACCTCGCCACAGGCTTTTGAGGGGTTGCGCCTGGCGGCTCGGACTGTGCGCCGGCCAAATGCGACATTTACGACGCTTGACCACAACGTTCCAACGCGCTCGCGCCGGGTCGAGGATATTGTCGATGAAAGCAGCGCTCAGATGATTGCGACGATGGAGCGCAACGCCGGCGAGTATAGGCTGCCGTTCTTTGGGTTTAGTGATCCACGCCAGGGTATCGTGCATGTGATTGGTCCTGAGTTGGGTATCACCCTCCCTGGTATGACAGTGGTGTGCGGTGATTCGCATACCTCGACGCATGGCGCGCTGGGCGCCTTTGCGATGGGCATCGGCACCAGCGAAGTGGAGCATGTGTTGGCAACGCAGTGCCTGCTGCAAAAGCGGCCAAAAACGATGGAGGTTCGCATCGAGGGGACACTGCCTCCAGGCGTCTTTGCCAAGGATGTGGCGTTGGCGTTGATGGCGAAGTTTGGCACTGCTATTGGTACGGGCTATGTTATGGAGTTCACCGGATCGGTGCCGCGTGCCCTGTCTCTAGAAGGCCGGATGACGCTCTGTAACCTGAGCATTGAGGCGGGAGCGCGCGCTGGTATGGTGGCTCCCGATGAGCGCACGATCAGCTATGTACAGGGGCGCCCTTTTGCTCCACAGGGCGAAGAGTTCGAGCGCGCAGCCGCGTATTGGCTCTCGCTGCACAGCGATGCCGGCGCAGTCTATGATAGGGTGATTGAGTTGCGTGTGGATGATCTGGAGCCACAGGTCACCTGGGGCACGAACCCCGGCCTGGGCAGCGGCGTCAATGGGGTGGTGCCCGATCCGGCCCAGGCTACCGATCCTACCGTGCGCAAATCGTGGGAGCGGGCGCTGTCGTATATGGACCTGAAGCCGGGGACAAACATCACAGACATTCATCTTGACACGGTTTTTATTGGCTCCTGCACCAACTCGCGTCTTGAGGACTTGCGCGAGGCGGCCCGCTATGCCAGAGGGCGCAAGGTGGCACCTGGGGTAACAGCTATCGTGGTGCCTGGTTCAACGACGGTCAAGCGCCAGGCTGAAGAAGAGGGCTTGAGCGACATTTTCCGCGAGGCAGGCTTTGAGTGGCGTGAATCGGGGTGCAGTATGTGCCTGGCAATGAATGGCGATATGCTGTCGCCAGGCGAGCGTTGTGCCTCGACGAGCAACCGCAACTTTGAGGGCCGCCAGGGAAAGGGTGGGCGCACCCATCTGGTCAGCCCGGCGATGGCGGCGGCGGCGGCTGTTGCCGGCCACTTCGTTGATATTCGCACCTGGCAGGTTGAGCCGTAGCCATTTGTGAGGGATAAAGGAACTGTATGGAGCCATTTATCACACTTGACGCGCTGGTAGCGCCGCTGGACCGCGAAAATGTCAACACCGATGATATTACGCCAGTGCGGTATTTGAAATCGATCCGCCGCACAGGTTTTGGTCCGGCGTTGTTTGCCAATTGGCGCTACCTTGATACTCAGGGAACGCCGAATCCTGACTTTGTGTTGAATCAGCCGCGCTATCAGGGCGCGCATATCTTGCTGACCCGCGATAACTTTGGCGCGGGTTCTTCACGTGAACACGCCCCCTGGGCGCTGCTGGAGTATGGCTTTCGCTGCATCATTGCTCCCAGCTTTGCCGACATCTTCTTTAACAACTGCTTCAATAATGGAATTCTGCCTATCACCTTGGAAAGTAAAGAAGTAGATGTCCTCTTTGCAGAGGTGATGGCGCAGGCGGGCTATCGGCTCAGCGTTGACTTGCCTTCTCAGACGATTACGACCCCTTCGGCGCGGCGTTTCGAGTTTAAGATCGACAATTTTAAGAAAGAAGCGCTGTTGAAAGGATTAGATAATATCGGCTGGACGCTTCAACATGCCGACGATATTGCCCGCTATGAGGAGCGCCGCCGCCAGGAAACGCCCTGGGTCTTTATTAGCCCTTTTGGGGGATGAATATTGACGCTGCCGGCCAGCATTTATATAATCGGTCTGTTCATACCTCATGCTTGATGATTCAAGCATGAGGTGCTTGTTTGCGGGAATGAACGGTGCCAGGCGATGGTGAGTGCTTGTTATCCACCTGTTATGGCGGCAGGGAGAGAGTCAAACGATCTTTCAAGAGGAATACCTCATGAATATCAGTGGTTCGTTGAGGCTTGTACGAGGAAAACGCCGGCGTCAGGGCGGTCAGAGCCTGGTGGAGTTTGCGCTGGTTCTCCCCATCCTTTTTCTCGTCGTCTTTGGCATTATCGAGTTTTGTTTTTTGTATGAAAGTATTGATACGGTAAATTTTGCTGCGCGCGAAGGTGCGCGCGTTGGTGCTGTGTTGGGGCCAACTGACTCAGCAGCAGATACCAAAATCATTCAGGCGATTCAAGCAGCTACTTCTGGTGGGAGTAGTTTGCTTTTTAGCCAGATTCAAAAGATTGAGATATTTAAGTCAGACGCGAATGGTACAGTTCCCGCACCGGTTGCTGGATGTACTTCGGCCACCAATGAAGACGTTTATGATGGGCAGGGAAACCTTTGCGGGACGGCCAACTGGCCGCCTAGCGTCCGCAGTGCCACGTTTAATGCTGCCGATTACTTAGGCGTGCGGATTACTTTTGTCTATAATTGGGTTACCTCGTTTGTCTCTGCTGCCGGCGGGCAATTCTCGTTGACAAGCGTTTCCGTACAGCTTATCGAACCTCAAACCTATTGATGACTGCCAAAGGGGGAGAGAGGGTGAGATTCCAAGAGCAGTTTCTGAGAGTGCGAAGCATCCGGCGCAAGCGTTACCAAAGTGGGCAATCGCTTGTTGAGTTCGCTTTGTTAATGAGCTTTGTGTTGTTTCCCATTCTGGCCGGCGCCGTTGACCTCGGAAGTCTGCTTGATAGCCATCTGGGCATTGCTTATGCAACCCGTCAGGCTGCACGCACGGGCGCTGAGGAAGATCAGAATGCCAATGCAGATTGTGCTGTCCTTGGTTCAATTTATGCTGCCACTCAGAACCTCAGTCTGGTGACGGTGACGAAGATCATTATCTATCAGTCTGATGCGAATGGAAACTCAACGGGGAATCAGCAAGTATATTTGAATAATCCTGGCTGCCCCAACCCCGCCAGCCCACCAACGGCTGCCGCTGGGAGTAATTGGCCTCCCTCCTCACGGCAGGATACACCACCAAATGAGGACTCACTTGGGGTAGAGATCGATTATAATTATAGTTGGCAGACAGGTTTTATAGCTGCTGGCAGCTTTCAAGGAAGCGACAAGACGGTTATGAAACTGAACCCGGTTGTTTAAGAGTAAGTACGTGCTGTACATTGGCTGCCCCACGTGGGGATCCAAGGCATGGGTGGGTGGCTTTTTTCCGGCGCGAACACCTGCGGGGGAGTTTCTTCGTCTTGATCCGTAGTGATGCCGTCTTGCTGCCTGATCTTCCAGTCGTCCAGAGAGACACGATACGGTATGATGAAGCAGGAACCCAGCAATTTGAGCGGGATCCCTGTGATATACTGAGGTTACACATACTTACCAGCAAATTATCCAGCTTTGTCTGGTACTCCCAATGATTGGTAACCATATCCAACCAGTGAAATGGCCTATAGAGCGAGGCTCCCTGGCACTACCCACCAAACTATGACAGAGTCGTATAATGCTGATGACATAATGCAGAACCAGACAAAAGGCGCATGGACCATCCAATGGGGGCACTTGCTCCGCATGGCTCGCCAGGTCGCCGGGCTGAGTTTGAATGATTTAGCGATCCGATCTGGACTCTCCAAGGGGTATCTCTCCAAATTGGAATCGGCCCATCCATCGGCTGCCAACCCTTCACGGGCTACGCTGGCAGCGCTGGCCCGCTCCCTGCCATCAACACTCCCTTTGATTCAACAACTCGACCCCTCTGATGAACTGCCCGCTCCAGCCATCCTCCTGCAAGAGCAGCAACAGGGCATAGCTATCAACACATTACAAAACCGGCAAGGAGTACAAATACTTCCATCGCCTGGTTTTCAGGTAAAGGCTCTTGATCATGTTCCTCAACCGTTACCAGCGGACTGGACCGATTGGGAGATCATTCTGGCAGTCAGAATACTGGAAAATAGTGGACTCGGTCCGCCAACGCTTCCTATGTTAGCTCGCGCCTGCGGCATGGAAACCCTGAGCAGCGAAAGCCTGGAACGCCTGGAACAGGCAG
>CAZFWN010000010.1:54750-63624 GCA_964522745.1 uncultured Ktedonobacterales bacterium | reverse complement strand
GCGCTCGTAGAGGCGGGTGGCGCCCGTCAGGCTCTCGGCATCAACGCCAAGTTCCACCCGCCGCATACCGCGCCGATAAAACTCGCCAAACGCCTGCCGCAGCAAGGCCATGCCCAGGCCGCGATGCCGCCAGAGCCGTCGCACGCCAAGCTCATCTACGATGCCCATCTCCGGCTCAGTGTAGCACAGGGCGACTCCGGCAACTTCGGCGCCGTCCATTGCCAGAAACCAGAGCGTGGGATCAACGTTTTCTCGCTGAAGCACCTGCTGTTCCCATCGCTCGAAAGTGCCTGAGCGATGGCCGCGATGATCTTGAAACGCCTCATCTAATGCCTCGTACATCAGGCGATCATCCTGACCTCGGATGAAGGTACGGAAGCTGATACCATCCGGCCATGCCGGCGGCGCGGGCGGCGCTTCAGAGAAAGTGATCCCCATCATCCAATCGTGCCGTGTTTCTGTATAGCCCCGCTGCTCTAATAATTGCCGCGCCGCCCTGTTTTTGCTGCCGATGACCTGCATCACATAGACCCGCGCATTGGGTGCGGCTTCCGGGATAAACTGCTGCCCTCGTGTTTCTACAAGCTGGAGCAGTGTGGTGCCAATGCTCCGGTCCTCATATTCAGGATGCACGAAAGTCTGGGCGCCGAGGCGCAGTTCTTCCTCGGCCATCTGCCAGCGCCAGATATATCCATAACCGGTAAGCTGCCCATCTGGCGCGCTGACCACCCAGGCATCGCTTGCAAGATCAAAATCAGGCGCTCTCCACTGCTGGCGTAGATGTTGCTCGGTAAAGTCCTCGCTGCTGTAATAGACACTGGCATAGCGGTTCATCATCGTGACCAGGGCCAGCGCGTCTTCCAGCGTTGGGGCGCGGATGGCATAACCTGCTGGCAGTGTAACCATATATCTCTCCTCATCTACCAGTAGAGGGCGTATCCTCCGTTTTGTCTGGACGCAGTGCCTTCTTGTAGTGGTCATGCTGCCGGGCAATGCGCATGCCGGCATGCTCGTAGAGCCGGGTGGCGCCAGTGATGTTCTGTGAATCGACGCTCAGCCCGGCCTCGCGCTTGCCACGCAGGTAAAATTCACCAAACGCATGTCGCAGCAAGGCCATGCCCAAGCCTTGACCCCGCCAGGGCTGCCGCACCGCCAGGATGTTAATCCAGCCCTGCTCTTCCTGGTTACGGTGGTCGCGGCACAACGCAACGCCAGCGATCTCCGCGCCGGCCAGTGCCAGAAACCATAAGCGAGGATCGAAGCCCTCGTGCTGCATCATCTGCTGGGACCAGCGCTCGAACGGGATAGGGAGATAGCCGGTATTGTGCTGAAAAGCCTCTTCTGTTGCGGCGTGAACTGCCCGATCATCTTGCCCAGGAACGAACGCGCGCAGCGTGATGCCTGCGGGCCAGGTTGGCGCCGGCGGCGCTTCGGTCAGATCGACAGCCATATGCCAATCACGATACACAAAACTATAGCCCGCCTGCACAAGCATCTGCCGTGCTGTGTCGTTCTCCGCATTAATCTGCTGATGCAGCGTATCTCGCTTGCCAGGAGGCATCTCGGCGGCAAGCTGCCGCGCTCGTGTTTCTGTTAGCGAGAGCACATGAGTTCCAATCCCCAGCCCGCGCTGCTCAGGATGCACGTAGACCTCGGCTGCAATTTGCTCATGCCCGGTGAGCCAGACGGTTGCATAGCCGGCAGCCTGCCCATCAGGCGCGAGGACCACCCAGGCGTCGGTTGCTGGCTGAAAGCGAGGCCAGGTCCAATCGCTGCGCAGATACTTGGCAGTGTAGACAGGCTCGCCGTGTTCGGCAACAGCGCAGGCATTCAACAGGCCGGCGATAGCTCCTATATTTTCCAGTGTTGGGGTGCGGACGCTATAGCCGGGGGGAAGCGGAGCGGTCATGCTCATCTATCCTTCTCTCCTGAGGGCACGCCTGCCCGCTAGGGCCACCAGATAGCCTCCTCATCGCGCAGGCGCGTCAATTCCTCGTCGCTGTAGCCGGCAGCCAGCAGGATGTCGCGGGTTTGCTCGCCCAACCCTGGTGGCGCGTGGCGTACCTCAAAGGGCACATCCTCGATGCGCGGCGTCAGCGCCAGCGTGCCGATCTCGCCGCTCGCGCCATAGGTGGCCCGCCGCACCATGCCCAGTGCCTGAACCTGCGGGTCTTGCAGCGCTTCGGCTAGCGAATTCACCGGTCCAAAGCAGGTTTCAATCTCATCGAACTCTGCCACCCATTCGTCGCGTGTTTTTGTCAGGAAGAGCGCGCGCAGTTCGCTCAGTACGCGCGCGCGCTCCTCTGCGTTGGCCGGCTGGTGCAGCGGCAGCAGATCAGGCCGTTCGGCGCGAGTGCAGAAGGCGCTCCAGAACTTTGGCTCCAGCGCGCCCAGCGTGATAGCCTTGCCATCTTTTGTCTCGTAGATATGATAGGCCGGCAGCCCGCCGTGCAGGTGCCCGGCGCCTGGCGCTGGCTCTTGTCCGCTGTTCAGTGTTGTCGCGGCCAGCAGCGGCATCAGCGCCAGCGACCCCTCCATCATGGAAACATCAACGAAGCGCCCCTCAGAAGAGGTGGCGCGCCCGGCCAGCGCGGCCAGAATGCCGATCACCGCCGGCAGCGCGCCGCCGGCAATATCGGCCAGTTGGGTTGCCGGCATCGTTGGCAGCACATCCCCGCTTTCGCGGTTATGTGAGAGCAGGCCGGCATAGCCAATGTAGTTCAGGTCATGCCCGGCGCGCAGACGATACGGCCCCTCTTGTCCGTAGCCGCTGATGGCGCAGTAGATGATACGCGGGTTGATCTTGCGCAGGTGTGGATAACCCACGCTCAACCGCTCCAGCACGCCAGGGCGGAAGCTTTCGAGGATGACATCGGCCTCGCGTGCCAGCCGCTTGAACACCTCGCGCCCCGGCTCGGTTTTGAGATTGAGCGCGATGCTGCGCTTGTTGCGATTCATCGCCAGAAAGTACAGGCTCATACCATTGACCAGCGGCGGCATAAAGCGGCCATAGTCGCCCAGTCCTGGCTCTTCGACTTTAATAACATCGGCGCCCAGATCGCCGAGCATCTGCGAGGCAATCCCGCCGGGCAGCAGGCGCGAAAGGTCCAGCACGCGGACGCCAGCCAGAGGCAGGGGACGGTTAGGAGTCGTACTCATCGCAATCCTCTCAAATCATCATGTTTTTTTCTAAGCGTACCAGTGTAGCTGCGCCATTGTCAACCGTTCTGGTTGACGGCGCTGCTAGAATGGTAGCACGATGTGAAAACACTCCTAACATTTCTAACCTAGAGGTGGTCAATGGCGATTGCTCTGATTGTACATGGTGGGGCGGGCGATATTCAGCCGGGCCGGCACGATCTCAGCGAGACGGGCTGCCGGGATGCGGTACTGGCCGGCTGGGAGATTCTCAAGACAGGTGGCTCCGCGCTGGATGCGGCAGTCCGCGCAGTGGTGGCGCTGGAGAATAATCCCAATTTTAATGCTGGCACGGGCGCCACGCTCAACTTAAAAGGCGTGGCAGAGCTTGATGCTGGCGTGATGGACGGCACGACGTTGGATGTTGGCGCGATTGCCAGCGTGGAGCATATCAAGAACCCCATTTTGCTGGCCCGGCTGGTCTTGCAGAGTCCGCATGTGCTGCTGACCGGCGAGGGCGCCGAACTCTTCGCTCAAGAGGAAGGCATGGCGCTTTGCCACCAGGAAGAGTTAATTACGCAGGCGCAACTGGAGCGCTGGCGCCGGGGCTATCAGCCTGGTGACGGTGTAGGTGTTTCGGCCAGCACTGCCGGCGAAGAGAAGCATGGCACGGTCGGCGCGGTAGCCGTTGATAGCGCTGGACGGATTGCGGCAGCCACCTCAACCGGCGGGATGGCAAATAAGCACCCTGGGCGCGTGGGTGATACGCCGCTGGTGGGCTGCGGTTTCTACGCCGAGGATGGTCTGGGCGGCGTCTCCTCGACTGGGGCGGGCGAGTATTTCATCCGTCTGCTACTGGCGCGGCGAGCCTGCGAGTTTCTGGCACATGGCATGTCGGCCCAGGCTGCTGCGGATGTAGCCATTCGGTTGTTGGGCGAGCGCGTCGGCGGCGATGGCGGGCTGATCTTGATTGATCGTCAGGGGCATGTTGGCTTTGCCCATAATACGCCGCAAATGTCCTATGGCTACCTGACTGCTGATATGGAGACGCCGGTTGTAGGAATCGAATAGCTATCGAGTGGTATTCCCCTGCCAAGCGATATGTGATACCCCAGGTGGACTTACCCGTTATATCGATGTAAGCCCCTGGGGTATTTGGTGCCCGGCTGGTACAGGCGCGACCTCGTAATGGACATACTGTAAGCATCAGGGCACTGGCAGGAAGCCTTCCTCTTTGAATGAAGTCAACCAGGCAAGGATGTATCTGGGCCAGGGGTGGCTGATTGCGTGGAAAGGGGCCGGCGGCTCTGGTGTAGAGCCGCTGGGGACTGCATGAGCCGCTGCATCCAGATCGCTTGGGCGGAGGATACCGGGCAATGAGTACAGCCAGTATATCGGGCCGCCGAAGTCGTCCCGTGCCCGAACCTCCAACGTTTCAACAGTTGCCGGTGCTGCATGCCTCTGAGGAGGTGCGCCGCTGGCTGGATCATTACTGGACAAAATTAGGGCTGCCCCCTGAAGAGCGTGGCCGGCTGGCGATCACCCAGGATCGCCGCGAGTTCGCTCGCTGGGCTGGGCGCCGTCTGAATACCCTGGCGCTGGGGTGCTACTGCTATCTTCCGTCTCCTCCCTTGACACGCCGCCAGCGTCGCTCGTTGCAGCTTGCTCAGGCCACCGGCGCGCAAATAGAGCAGGCGCCAGCAACGCCTACCCAGATGTCGCTGCCCTTTTTTGCAGTGCCGCCGGAGGTGACACCCCAGCAGCATACGATTCCTGGGTTCCATCGCCACCTCATCTTCGTTGAGCCAGACCTGTTGCCAAGGAGCGTAGAAGTGACGGTGGCGCACGAACTCATTCATCTGGCTGACCGGGTGCGTGGGCAGCCGCGCCGCCATCATTGTCATGGCTATGACTCGATCTCGGTGGATGAGGCGGCTATCACCGGCTACCCGCCGGAAGAGTTGCGCGTGCTGCTGCGCGAAGAGACGAGCCGGCGCGAAAACGCGGCGCGAGCCGTGCGGCCTATCCGATATATCTATGCCTGCCCGCGCTGTGGCAAAGAATATCAGCGTGTGCGCCGCTATCCGCGCCCGGTCTCCTGTGGCACCTGCGATCATTCCTTTAACCCGGCCTACGCGCTGGTCCTCAAAGAGACGCTGGAACGCGGCAAAAAGGCTTGAGAAAACTCTTGGGGACTACAAAGCACAGATGGCGCCCGCTCTATGCAGGGGCGCCATCTGTGCTTTCGTCTATCTGGAGAGCCTATCTGGCAGTTCTCAGACGCCGGCGTAGCTATGCAAGCCTGGTATAATGAAGCTCACACCAAAGTAGGTGAAGAGCGTGGCAGCGAAGCCCAACACCAACAGCCAGCCAGACCACTTGCCGCGCAGGCCGCGCAGACCGCGCACATGCAGATAGATGGCGTAGACTAGCCAGGTGACCAGGGCAGAGGTCTCTTTCGGATCCCAACTCCAGTAGTGGCCCCAGGCGTAGTTGGCCCAATAGGCGCCCAGGATCAGGTTCAGGGCTAGCAGCGGGAAGCCAAAGATCACCGCTTTATAGCCGAGTTCATCAACGGCTTCGGAGGTGGGCAGCCAGGCATAGCGGTTTTGTGGCCCTTGCACCAGATAGACGATGCCGCAGCCAAAGGCGACGGTGAAGAGCGCATAGGCGATGATAGCCATTGCGACGTGGAACGTCAAAATGGGCTTATCTTGCAGCGCGGGGATGACGTTGTAGGAGGTAGCTTCCTGGTTAAAGGCGATCCCGACGTAGACGGCAAAGACCATCAGCAGCAAGGCGCCGGCAGCGGCAAAGACACCCAGCACCCGCGAATGATAACGCCACTCAAAGAGCAGGTAGCAGAAGAGCAGCGCCAGCGCAAAGCTCAGGCTGTAGCCATACATATTGACCCAGGGGGGATACTGCATGACGACGGTGCGGAAGACCAGCGAGGTCAGCAGGCAGATGGTAGCAAACCAGGCCGCGATGGTGCCCATCCGTCCCCAGTAGTTGGCGCGATAATCCGGCTCGGCATTGGGGGTCGAGACCTCGAAGTCGCGGGTGAGCGTCGCGGTGCCAGCACCGCCGGAGCCACCTACGGCGCTTTCAACGCGGCTGCTGGTGCGCACGGTTGCTTTTCCCATCGCCCGGCGGGCGCGCACATCGGCCAGGGCGGTCTTCACCGCGTGACGATTGCTCAGCGTGTAGACGAGATAGGCGATCAAGGTGATGCCGGTCAGGGCAATGGAAACATAAAAGAAATCTTGTGTCAACGATACGGCCATCGGGCGGCCTCCTGTGGGAAATCACGTTGCTATTTTTGAACAGACAAGATACACGATGTCGTTGAATATTCTAGCACAGCCTGACAAAGCAGCAAAAGCGATCCCATTACAGATACCTGGCGATGAGTGTCACACACATTACAGATACCTTACAGTCGGAATACTTGAGCTTTCCCTGGAAGAGTAAGCCCCTTTGGGTAAGAGATGAGAAGCGAGTAGCAGCATGCAGCAGAGTCTAGAGCGTGATCTGGTCCGGCGCTGGGCCAGCGGCGAACTGATCGGTATTCCGCTGCGTACCACCAGCGGCGAGCGCCTGACGGTCCTCTATCCTGGCCGGCCAGGGGGCGGCGCCGGCCCTGATTTTCGAGATGCGGTCATTCGCCTGGGCGATGCGCGCACGCTCTCTGGTGACGTGGAGATTCATCTGCGCGGCGGAGCCTGGCGGGCGCACGGCCACGCGCAAGACCCGCGTTACCAGCGTGTCATTTTGCATGTAGTCTATGCCAACGATTTGCAACCCACGCGCCTGCCGGATGGGCAGGTCGTTCCGGTGCTGGCGCTGGCCGATGTTGTTCCGCCGCCAACCTTACCCTTGCAGGGTGACGCGCTCTGGCCGTGCCAGCAAGCGCAAACCCGTCTGGAGGAGCCGACGCTGCTGGCCTTGCTGAACGCCGCCGGCGAGGCAAGGTTTCTGGAGAAGACGACGATCTTTCAGGTTGAGCTAGCAACGGTTGGGGCTGAAGCAGGCTGGTCTATCGAGAGCATGGTGCTGTTTCGAGCGCTGGCCGAAGGCATGGCCTATGGACGGGAGCGCGCTGTCTTTCGCACGCTGGGCGAACACCTGGCGGCCCTGGCGCCCACGCTGCCTTCGCCAGACGCGGCATCTGACGCGCTGAGTAAACGGATGAAAGAAATGCCGCGTCTGGACCGGCAGCGTCTGGCCGCGCTCAGCAGCCTGGCGTTTCGCTGGCGCGAGCGCGGCCCCTGGCCGGAACTCTACGCGCGGCTCTCGCTGCCGGAGCCGGAAAAAGCGGCTGAGGCGCTGCTGGCGGTGTTCACCTTTACCGGCGAGGTCTATCGCGTCTCCAAGGCTGCCAGCGCGTCTGCTGAGGCGCGCAGCAGCGGCGGGCGCGCCGCGATTCTTGTCTGGAACGTGGTGCTGCCGTTCGCTTACACCTGGGCGCAGCAGCGGGAGGATGCAATCCTCGCTGAGCGGGCGCGCACGCTGGCGCTGGGCTTTCCGGGCCTGCCCTCCAACCAGATCACCCGCGCCATGCAAGCCCAACTGCTCTTGCCGGCGCACCCCAAAACGGCGCTGGCCCAGCAAGGTCTCCAACACATCCACAAACATTGGTGCAAGGACAAGACGTGTATAGCGTGTCCCTGCGCGAAGCAATCCGCAGAAGCTTAATGATCTGTGTCGCTACGTAACAGGGCTACAAAATGGGGCATATGCTGCCTCACTCATCATAAAGGCCGAACGCCTCACTCAGCTGCGTCAGGTCTTCCAGGGCTTGCTGCTGTTCTGCGTCCATTCGTTGCTTATAGCCCATCAAGTCCTCATAGCGAACCCGACAGCGGGAGCCTACCATTCGAGAAGGGATCACCTGCTCCTCAAGCAACTGAATCAGGTAAGGTCGAGAGACATTTAGCAGTTTAGATGCCTGTTCGATTGTTAGATATTTGCTTAGCGGTATCAAGGTCACGCTCTCCTCTGCTACCTCACTTTGGGGTGGAATTTTGGCTTCTCTTCCTATTGACGATTTGTTGCTCTAAGTATAGACTCTGTGCAGGCAATTGGAAGTAGTTTGAGCAGCAGAGGAGGGCGCGACATGGAGCGGCAGTATATCGGGCGCTATCGGATACTTGGCAAGCTGGGCAAGGGCGGCATGGGCACCGTGCTGCGGGCGCGGGATGAAGGCTTGGGGCGCGATGTGGCAATCAAGCTGCCTAACGACACTGAGCCTGATGATCTGCGCCGGCTCAAGCAGGAATGCGATGTGCTGATGCAGTTGCAGCACCATCAGATCGTGCAAGTCTATGGCTCCGGCAGCGACGCCGATCTGCCCTTCTACATCGTAATGGAATATATCGATGGCGTGACGGTGGAGCATCTGCTGCGCCAGCAGGGCGGGCGGCTGGAGCCGCGCCTGGCGCTGCAAATCACGCTGGGCGTGGCTGAGGCGCTGACCTACGCGCATCGGCCTCCGCTGCGGGTGGTTCACCGCGACATCAAGCCCAGCAATGTCCTCATACGCTCGACGGACCATCTGGTGAAAGTGACCGATTTTGGCATTGCCGCCGTGCTGGCTGAACACAGCGGGCGCACCGCCGTTGGCACGCTGTTTTATATGGCGCCAGAGCAGGCGGCAGGCCAGGGCGCCGATGAGCGCAGCGACCTCTACTCGCTGGGCGCCATGCTCTACGAACTGCTGACCGGCCAGCGCCC
>CAZFWN010000010.1:0-54650 GCA_964522745.1 uncultured Ktedonobacterales bacterium | reverse complement strand
GCGACCTCTACTCGCTGGGCGCCATGCTCTACGAACTGCTGACCGGCCAGCGCCCACCGCAGTTTGCGCTCAGTCCCGCGCAGCCGCCGAGCCTGGCTCTCGGCTCGATGCCGCCCGCCACGAGCGCTCGCATCGATCAGCTAGTGCTGGGCCTACTCAAAGCTGACCGCAGCCAGCGCCAGCCCCAAAGTGCCGCCGAACTTGTCGCCGAACTCCGCGCCATCCTGGAGGGCCGGCCCTCGCGGTCAATGAGCAGCCCACACATTGACCCCGCCCTCGCTAACGCCCCTACGCGGCGTTCCCCTGCGCCTCCGATGGCAGCGAGCTATCAACAATCTGGAACACTACCTGCCAGCGCTTCTCAGCCTGCCGCATCATATACGCCGCCGGGCTATCAACTTGTGCCGAAAGCGCTCACAAGGCAAAAGCGGCGGATCAGCAGAAAGGCTATCTGGGCGGTGATAATGGCGATTCTTGCATTGCTTATCCTTGTATTTTTTGTTTCCAACTCTCCATATTCCGTCACGTTGGCGGCCTTGGTGATAGTTCCTTTTCCAGCAATCATCGCGGCGGCATTGGGAATTATCGCAATACAAGAGATCCGTCGCAGCAGTGGTATGATCAGCGGAAAAGGGATGGCAATTGCTAGTTTAGTGCTGGTTTGTCCTCTCGTAGTCGTAGTGCCTCTGCTCCTGGTAAACTTGATTGCTCAGGGTCATGGCTTCTAATTATCTGGTTGACACCTGTTCGTGGACAAGTTTTGCCTTGGGTTCCTACACTCCTCAAGCGATGGATGCGTTCCGTTCTGGTAATGGTGCCCCTATTAAGACGCGCGGGTGGCTGCCATCGTCAGGGTGCTGGCTCTGGTGGGTGTTGCCTGGTTTGCAGCAGGGCGTGCTACGACCTATTGCCGAAGTGGTAAAATCTTCGATAAAGGGTGCTTCGCCCAGGAAGAGTAGGGACAGTGCCGCGTAAGGTGCGTGAAGTGTTAGCAGATTACTATAGGCTTGGCTTTTCGCTGGTGTCCAAACAGGGAAAGGGGAGCCATCGAAAATTGCAGCATCCGCTCTTGCACGACTCATATACCGTCTACCGTCGCAGGGCAAGAGGGAGATGATGCCGAGCGGTATCAAGAGAAGTAGTTGCGCCAGGCCAGAGCTGCCCTGGAGAGAGCGAGGAAGAAACCATGAATCCCATTAAATATAGTGTGGTTATCCAGTGGAGCGAGGAAGATCAGTTGTATATTGCCTCGTTCCCGGAGTGGGGACCAGGGGCGCACACGCATGGCAAGACCTATGTGGAGGCTGCCCAGAACGCTCAGGAAGTGCTGGAACTGCTGATGGACGGTGAGGAAACGCTCCCAAAGCCCGATCTGTTTGTGTTTCCAGAGGAGTCGGATGAGGTGGCAGAGCCGCAAGCGAGCCAGACGGCATAGTTCTTTGCGCATCGCCCATTATAACTGCTAGTAGATGTTGTGGGTGCCAATGTTCAACCAGATGATATGCACCTCGCCACATCCGGGCGAGGTGCCATAGCGAAAGAGGGCGCGGCCATCGGGGACAAAATGAAACTCAAAGCCCCCTTTTCAGTTCCGCCAGTTCCTCATCAGTTGCGCCCAGAGAGCGCAAGAAACTCCTCATCGCTGTAGTAGATGGTGCCATGTTCTCCACGCTCAATTGCTGCCAATTGCTTTGGCAGGCGGGCATTCCATTCGGCGTGCAGGCGATCAATCGCTGCCTGGGTGCGCGGGTCAGTCTCCATCTCGTCCAGCTTTTGCCGGAGAAATCCGGCAAAGCGATCTTGCAGAACAGGGTCTAGCTGTTGAATCTCCTCGATTACCTGTTGGAGCGCTTCGGTCATACCATTGCTCTCTTTCGCTCTCTTGCGATGTCTCCTCTCATTATGCCACGCTTCCCAGGCTTCTACCACCCCGACGGCAGGGGATAGCCGCCGCTGTGGTAATACTGGCCGACGAAGAGGCGCAGGTAGCCGCCGTCGTCGTCGGGGTACTGGCTCTGATGAGTGTTGCACTGGTTACACTCGTAGGTGCTGATCGGCGCGGGATTGGTAATGCCGTCGTTCTTGGCATCGTTATATTCGGTGCCGCCGTTGCCAGGGCCAAAGAGGACACCCAGGATGCCGGCGTGGGCGAAGTCGGAGACGTGCCCCAGAATGTATTCAGGGCGATTGTCCTGCGTGTGACCGCCGCTGTTGTTCTCGGTGTCGAAATACTGGTTGCCATCCGGCACCTGCCACATCATCACATGCAGCCCGCTGTCGGCGGTAAGCGCGCCGATAAATTGCAGGTAGCGCGAGAAGTTGGGAAAGGTCTGGTTGGTGCGGTCCCACCAGTTGCCGGTTTGGCCGGAGTCGTGATCGGCGACGTCGTTGGAGAGCAGATTCCAGCGCGAGATGCCAGTGGGGTTGCCCTGGATACCTGCCGAGAGCAGAAAATGGGCCTCGGTCTGCGCGATGCTGGCGATGTTCAGGCCGGCTCTGGTGTCGCTGCATAGATCGGTCTTAGTGGCCCAGCAGGAGGCGTGCAGCGCCAGCAGCGCGTTGGGCGCGTAGTGGTCACGCATATGCAGCAGCGCCCAGGCAAAGCCCTGCGCGGTGTTGGGCAGGCCGGAGGCGTCGGCATTGCCCGAACTGGCGACGCTGGCCGGCACGCCGGCGGCGCTGTTGGAGCCGCCGACCACGCTCTGCTGCATAAAGCCCCACAGATCAGGCTCAACGATCACCAGCGTCTTCTGATGCGCCGCGCCGATCTTTTGCATGAGCAGCGCCCAATTGGCATAATAGGCATTCATGACACTGGCGTTGTCAAGGTTGCTCAGGTCTTTTTGCTGCTCGCCGCAGCCGCCGCAACTGCCATTAGATTGCAGCAGTTCATAATAGACCAGCACAGGAATATATTTGTTGCTGGCGCTTTCCTGAATGTAGTAGCTAGCAAAGGCGCCCGGCGGGCTGTTCCAGGTTTCCCAGCCATGCCCGGTGTTGACGCCGCCGTCGAGATATTGATAGCGATAATCAAAGGCCGCGCCGTTGTTGCTGCGCAGGTCGTTCATGTATTGGACGGCGCCGGGGTGATTATCTAGCCCGAAAGCGAAGTGGTTGAGTGCCACCGGCGGATAGGTGATGGGCGCGGTGGTGGTTGTGCTGGTGGAGGTCGGGGCAGGCGTGCCTGTCGCGCCGAACGCGGCCAGCCCGGCAATGGGATGGCCGGCGGTGAGCCGGGGAGGAGTGGAGTAGGTTGTGGCATGGTCGGCGAAGACAAGTCCCAGACCACTTCCTAGCACGAGTCCTAGCGCCAGGTATGCCGCCAGCCAGCGGTATGAGAGTCGGCGCTTGATCGGCGGCGTTGGGCGCGCCGGCAGTGACGGCAATGACAGTGGGCGCACAGGCCAATCCCCTTTTGCCCCGGTGAAGTGTGTTGTTCCTTCCAGCTTCTTCCTGTTCTTTCCAGTTGAGTTCGTTCAGCCGCCAATTATACTGGAGAGTTTGTGTAACGGCCAACCTCATCCCCCAATTGGGCTATCTCAGCCAGGGAAATATGCCCGTATGGTTGTTAAGTTCTTTGCTCTATGAGCGACCCCGGCGTATACTGCGGACGTGTTGAAATGGGACATCTCAAGCAGTTTGATGAGTGAGCCTGGAGGCTATGCCAGAATCATCAGAGGTTCCGCCTGATCGAACGAGCCATGATACCAGCGCTGAGCAGCCGGAGCGCCTGCAAAAGTTTCTGGCGCGGGCTGGGGTCGCGTCGCGGCGCCATGCGGAGACGCTGATGCAGGCCGGGCGCGTGCTGGTCAACGGGCAGCCAGCTACCGAGCCTGGCAAGAAGATCAGGCCAGGTGTAGATGAGATACGTGTGGATGGCCGGCTAGTGCGTCCGCAGGTTTCCAAGGTGTATATCCTGCTGCATAAGCCTGCGGGGGTGGTGACGACGGCCAGCGATCCGCAGGGCCGCCAGACGGTGCTTGATCTGCTGCCGGCGAAGCTGCGGGCGCAGCGGCTCTTTCCGGTGGGCCGGCTGGACCTGGACAGCGAGGGGCTGCTGTTGCTAACCAATGATGGCGACTTTGCACTGCACTTGACGCATCCCCGCTATGAGCAGCAGAAAGAGTATCACGCGCTGGTGCAGGGACGGCCCGCGCCGTCGGCGCTGGAGTCGCTGCGGCGTGGCGTGCTGCTGCCGGGCGAGTCCCGGCCTACGGCTCCAGCGCGGGTGTATGTCTTGCGTCCCGGCGAGGATGGCGAGACAAGCTGGCTTGTAGTGACATTGCACGAGGGACGCAAGCGCCAGGTGCGGCGGATGCTCGCGGTGGTTGGGCATCCGGTGCTGCGGCTGCTGCGGGTGCGGGTTGGCCCGCTGCGGCTGGGCAATCTTCAGCCCGGCGCGTGGCGCTTCTTGTCTGAGCAAGAGATTGCGAAATTAGCCGGTCAGTGAACCGTGCTTTCGCGGGCTGGGACGAGACCGTGCTATAATTATCCAGAATGAATGCTCTGGCCTGGCTGTGTGTGCTGACATCGGTGTTGTTTTCCCTTCCTCATCGTCTTGGGGGTTCTGCGTGGGCATTGTGGCATGCGCCGGGCGGCATGACGGGAACAGCACTTGCAATCATGCTGCGCTCTGGGCACTGCTGCGCGTGACCCTAGACAGATGGCCGGAGCGATATTTCTGGAGGCGACATGCGCCAAGACCTGCAAATTGCTATTGATGGGCCAGCCGGTGTCGGAAAGAGTACAGTTGGCGAGCGTTTGGCGAAACAATTAGGCTATCTCTACCTGGATACCGGCGCGATGTATCGGGCGCTCGCCTGGCTGGCGCTCCAGCGCCAGATTGACCTTGATGATGAGGCCACGCTGGGTCCGCTGGCCGAGACGTTTGATTTGGATATTAGCCTGCCCAGGGTGGCCGATGGCCGGCAGTATACCGTGACTGTGGATGGGCGCGATGTGACCTGGGAACTGCGCGGCGCGGCGGTGGATCACGCGGTCTCGCTGGTGTCGCGGCTTCCTGCGGTGCGCGCGGCGATGCGCCGCCGCCAGCGGGCCATTGGCGAGCGCGGCGGTGTGGTGATGGCGGGGCGCGATATTGGGACAGTGGTGCTGCCTAATGCGCAGTTAAAGGTCTATCTCCAGGCGTCGTTGGAGGAGCGCGCTCGCCGTCGCTGGCAAGAGTTGCGCGCCAAGCAGGAGAGCGGGCCAACGTTTGAGGAGGTGCTGGCGGATGTCCAGCGCCGCGACGCGCTGGACAGCGCTCAGAGTCAGCCCGCCGCCGATGCGGTCATTATTCATACGGATACTTTGACGAGAGAGCAGGTCATCGAGCGTATTCTGGAGATGGTTTATGAAAGAGTATAAATGGTTTTATGAGACCTGCCGCGTGATTGTTGCTGTGTTTGTGGGGCTGCTCATTCGCTTGCGCGTGGCTGGGGTGCATAATGTTCCCAAAGAGGGTCCGGTGATTTTGGTGGGCAATCACCTGAACTGGACCGATATTCCTATGATCGGTCTGCGACTGAGGCGCCGGACGCATTTTATGGCGAAGGCCGAATTGTTTCAGAAAGCGCCGCTCAAATGGCTGGTGATTGGCCTGGGCGCTTTTCCGGTGCGACGAGGCGAGGCTGACCGCCAGGCTATCAAGCAGGCGGAAGAGGTGTTAAAGACCGGGCAGGTGCTGGTGATCTTCCCAGAGGGGACGCGCAGCAAGACGCGCATGCTGAAGGAGGGTCTGCCAGGCGCGGCGCTGATTGCGGTGCGCTCCGGCGCGCCGGTAGTGCCGGTAGGTATTTACGGCTCGGAGAAGTTCAAGCCCTGGCATCTCTGGCCGTTCCGCACGAAGATCACGATTACCTATGGTGAGCCGTTCACCCTGAGCCGGGGCGAAGGCAAGCGCGGCCATCTGGACTTGCAGGCACAGTTGGACATCATGATGCGGCACATCGCCGAACTGTTGCCGCCGCAGTATCAGGGCAAATATGCCCAGCTTGAGGGCGGCGCAGCGGCAGAGGTTGCTTTCGTCCAGAGGGCGCTGCCCGAAGAGGCGCCAGCGGCTGCCGAAAGTGAAGTAACCAAAGGTACGGCTGAATAGAGTAGGCCTACGATGACTACTGATGAAATGACCCGGCTCACGGCTACCGTGCATGGGCGTGTGCATGGCGTGGGCTATCGTTATTTTGCTGTGAAAGAAGCGGCGCCGCTGGGTCTGCGCGGCTTTGTGCGCAACGCCTCCAATGGTACGGTAGAAGTCGTGGCGGAGGGCGCGCGCCCGGTGCTGGAGCGCTTCCTGGATATGCTGCGGCGGGGACCGCCGGCTGCCCATGTCAGCGAAGTGGAAACCGGCTGGGGGCCGGCTACTGGCGGCTTTACCGGCTTTCACGTGCGCTATTAAAACGCTCTATGAGGCGTGTGATAATAAGGAGAACATATGGCGATTACCCGCGAAGATGTTGAAAATGTCGCGCTGCTGGCTCGGCTGAGCCTGACGGAAGAAGAGAAAGAGCGCCTGATAAGCCAGCTTGGCGTGATTCTAGAGAATATGGCAATCCTCAATGAAGTGGATGTGAGCCAGGTGCCGGCCAGTTCGTATGTCTTGCCGGTGCGCAATGTGACCTCGCTCGATCAGTCCCGCGCTTCTTACCCCCCGGAAAAGTTGCTTGCCAACGCGCCGGCAACTGAGGATCAACTGCTGCGCGTGCCTGCGGTGCTGGAAGAAGAATAAAGTTGGAGGATTGCGTATGTCCCCACTCTGGGAATTGACGATACATGAGGCGGCTGGTCTGCTGCGCCGCCGCGAGATCAGTTCGGTTGAATTAACCAAAGCACACCTGGAACGGATCGATGACGTCGAGGGCGTGCTGCGCGCTTTTCTTACGCTGACGCCCGATCTCGCGCTCAAGCAGGCCGAAGCGGCTGATCGCCGATGTGCTGCCGGCGAGGTGACGTCGCCGCTGGCAGGTATTCCGCTAGCAATCAAGGATGTTATCAACACCAACGGTGTGCGCACGACCTGCGGCTCGCGGATACTGGAAAACTTTGTGCCGCCCTATGATGCGACGGTGATGTGCCGTCTGAACGAGGCTGGCGTAGTGATGTTGGGCAAGACCAACATGGACGAGTTTGCAATGGGGTCGTCTACGGAAAACTCTGCCTTCTTTCCGACCCATAACCCTTGGGATCTGGAGCGTGTGCCTGGCGGCAGCAGCGGCGGCTCGGCAGTGGCAGTGGCGGCGGGCGAGGCGTTGGGCAGCTTTGGCAGCGATACCGGCGGGTCTATTCGCCAGCCAGGCGCCTTCTGCAATGTGACAGCGCTCAAACCGAGCTATGGGCGGGTTTCGCGCTTTGGATTGGTGGCGTTTGCTTCGTCGCTCGATCAAATTGGTCCCTTTGCCCGCGATGCCCGCGATGCCGCGCTGCTCTTCCAGGCAATCGCTGGAACCGATCCGCTGGATTCGACGGCGGTGAATGTGCCAGTGCCCGATTATACTGCGGCACTGACTGGCAATATCAAGGGTCTGCGCGTGGGCGTGCCGCAGGAGTATTGGGTCGAGGGAACTGAGCCGGGGGTGGCCGCATCGGTGCGCGCCGCGATTGAGACACTGCGAGAACTAGGCGCGGAGGTCGGCGAGGTTTCGCTGCCGCATACGCGCTATGGCGTTGCTGCCTACTATATCATCGCGCCTGCCGAGGCCAGCGCGAATCTGGCGCGCTATGATGGCATCAAGTATGGCTTTTCGGTGCGCGAGGGCATCGAAGACCTGGCGGATGCCTATGCCAAGACGCGCGCGCAGGGCTTCGGGCCGGAGGTCAAGCGCCGGATCATGTTGGGCACCTACGCGCTCTCCTCTGGCTACTACGACGCCTATTATCTGCGCGCTGAGAAGATGCGCACGCTCATCAAGCAAGACTTTGACCGGGCGTTTGAGCAGTTTGATGTGCTGGTCAGCCCAACGGCGCCAACGGTGGCTTTCAAGCTGGGTGAGAAGCTGGCCGACCCCTACCAAATGTACCTCAACGATGTCTTTACCATCCCAGCGAATCTGGCCGGTATCTGCGGCCTGTCGATGCCGGGACCGTTTAGCGAAGGGCTGCCGGTGGGTGTGCAACTGCTAGGCAAGGCATTCAACGAAGAGGTCTTGCTGCGCGTGGCCGATGCCTATCAGCGGGTGACCGATTATCACAAACGGCGCCCGGCGCTTACAGCGCAGCGCCCGGCGTAACACTATCGCGTAGTCTGGCCTGGTAGGTGTTTTGGCAAGCGTTCTCATCAGACAGCGCGATCAGCAAGAGGAAACGAGGGGCCGCTATGATCTTTAACTTACGCGAGAAGCAGAAGCCGCTCAAACAGCAGTATCGTGAGCAGCCGGAGAGCGCCGTGATCACGCTGACGGCAACGGGCGAGCAGACCGGAGCGCCGATTGCCTGTAATGTCAATCTGGGCCGGGCCATGTACGAAGCGCAGGCGCACGCGGGCGTTGGGGGCGCCGGCACCGGCGCCTGCTCCGGTGATTTGCTGCTGGGGGCGCTGGCCGCCTGCGCGCAGATCACCACGCAGATGGTGGCCGAAGCGATGGGCATCAAAACGGAGAAGATCAGCATCACTGTTGAGGGCGACTTGGACCTGAAGGGCACGCTGGGCATCGACCAGACGGCGCCCGTTGGCTTTAGCGCTATCAGAACCAAAATTGAGGTGGTCGCCCCTGAAGCCAGCCCGGAGCAACTGGCATCCCTGCGCGAGAAGGCCGAGAAATATTGCGTGGTGCTTTCGACGCTGCGCACGCCGCCTCCGATGGAGACCATCTGGGTTTCATGAGCGAAGAGCCATCAGATGAAAGATACGACGCCATTACGCCTGGCGGCAGCAGAAATACTGCGCGAGTGGCACGAGTATGTTCCGGTTGAGTCGCTGTTTCTGGCTCTGCGTGATACGGATGAGCAGGTTCGGGCAGCCGCGCTGTGGGCACTTGCCGATGTAGGCGAGCATGTTCAAGTAGAGAAATTGCTTCCTCATCTCGCTGACTCAGACGCTTTGGTGCAGCAGGCGATGCTCTATGCGCTGGGTGTGCGTGCGCCGGTTGATGCTGTCCTGGCGGCGCTATCTTCCTCTGAAGAAGATCTGCGCGAAGCGGCTGCGTATCTTGTTGGCTTGCTAGGGGATCAGATTCCTATCGAACCGTTGGTGGGTATGCTGCGAGATGAGGATGCCGGCCTTCGCGCAACAGCGGCACGAGCGCTCAGGAATCTGGGGGAACGTACTCCGGTTGAGCCACTGGTAAAAGCTCTCCATGATGGAGAGGCTGATGTACGCCTAGAGGCCATCAGGGCACTGGCAAATTTGGGCGAACGAATGCCTGTAGTGGCGCTGCGAGCTTTGCTCAATGATACTGACAAACAGATTTTCCAGGCAGCGGCAAAGACGTTGCTGAGAATAGGTGAACCTGCTGCGGTAGCAGCTATCGTAGCTGGACTGCATGCTGACCACGAGTGGGCGCGGGAGAATGCCTTAATTCGGCTCGTAGAGTCTACAGAGAGAGAGAAGCACCAGATCGCCAGGCATCTGCCAGGTGAGGCATTGCTGCATCTGCTGCATGATGAGTGGTGGCCGGTAGGGCATATGGCAGCAGAGCTTATTGCTGCGTCAGGTGATGAGGCGTCACTTGCTGAGTTGCTGGCGTTGGTGCGTGGTCCACTGCCTCAGGCGCGCTGGGCGGCACTGCATGCGCTGGAGCTGCTGGGCGAGCGAATCCGATTGAGTGAGCGCATTCCTATCGAGCCGTTGCTGGCAGCATTGGAGGCTGAGGATGTTGAGACACGGCGCGGCGCGGCGGCTGTTCTGGAATTTTTCGGGCCGCGTGTGCCGGTAGAAAAGCTGTTGCCACTGATCGAAGTGGAGAATGCGCAGGTCGCGCGCACAGTGGCAAAGCTGGGACGGCAGGAAGGCATTGATGCTTTGGTGGCCGGCCTGCGCACGAGAGATCATGCCTGGCATGCTGCTGCGGCGCTTGGAGAATTAGGCTGCCGCGCTCCCGCTGAGCCATTGATAGCTGCTCTGAGTCATAGTGAATGGATGGTGCGCCCGGCAGTGGCGGAAGCGCTCTATAAAACACACCCAGAAGTCCTGCCGCAGCTTGTGCCAGAGTTGGTGGAAACGCTCTGCTATTATGGACGTGTAGGACCGCTGTTGGAGCCGTTGCAGTAAGTTCTCGTAATCCAGACGTTGGAGGCGCTTCTGCCATCTTTGTATTCCGATGAAGCGCGGTATGCCGGAGGAATGAGTACCATGAGCGAGACGGCGGATGTGGTCATCATTGGGGGTGGGGTGATGGGTGCCAGCATGGCTTTTTATCTGGCGCAGCGGCGTGCGGGCCGCATTGTCTTGCTGGAGCGCAAGGGGCTGGCAACGGGCACGACGGGCCATTCTGGGGCGATCTGCCGCCAGCATTACTCCCACCCCTTCACGATTCGCATGGCGCGAGACAGCCTGCGCGTCTTTGAGCATTTTGATGACGTCATCGGTGGCGACGCGGGCTTTCGGCGCACGGGGCTGCTCTTGATTGTTGGCCCGAAGGATGTGGAGGGGCTACGCGCCAATGTCGCGCTCCAGCAGGCAGAGGGTGTGCCTGCACGCCTGATCGCGCCCGACGAGATTCCTGAGGTGGCTCCCGGTTTAGTTGGAGATGGAGCCGCGCTGGCCTGCTTTGAGGAGGATGCCGGCGTGGCCGATCCGGTGATGACGGTCCTGGCGTTTGCTCACCGCGCCCGCGAACTTGGGGCGGAGATACGCGAGGGCGTTGAGGTGACGCGGGTGCTTACCCAGGGCGGCAAGGTGCGCGGCGTCAGCACGACGCAAGGCGAGATTGAATGCCCCAGGGTGGTGTGCGCGGCGAATATCTGGAGCGTGGCGCTGGCGCGGGAGGTGGGCATTGATCTGCCGCTCAGGCCGGTGCGCGTGCCGATGGTGAGCCTGCGGCGCCCGGCGGATTTCGCTGGCGGCGCGGGGCTGCATCCCGTCTGCCTGGATGGTGTCAACGATGTCTATCTGCGCCCTGATCTGAACGGCTGGACGCACGCGGGGCCGTTGCAGGAAGATCTGGTCAGCGAGATCGACCCTGACCACTGCACAGGTCCGACGTCGGAGGAGGCACGGCAGTTTCAGGAGCGGGCGGCGCGCCGCGCGCCCGCGCTGGGGCGAGCGCTGCTGCGTGGCGGCTGGTCGGGCATCTATGATGTCTGCGTGCCGGATGGGCATTATATCCTGGATGAAGCGTCGCAGCTTATCGGCTTCTACATGGCGGTTGGCTTCAGTGGGCATGGCTTCAAGATGGCCCCCGAAATTGGGCGCATGATGGCTGGACTGGTAGCCGCCGGCGAGCGCGACCCGCTGCTGTATCATTTCCGCTACTCGCGCTTTGCCGAGGGTGACTTGATTCGCCCGGCGTATGAATATAGCGTGCTGGGATAGGGGAAGATGGAGCAAGGGCCGCGCATCGGCGAAGGAAGAACCGCTGAGATATTTGCCTGGGGCGAGCAGGACGTGCTGAAGCTGTTTCGTCCGGGCTGGCCGCCGGAACAGGCAACATATGAAGCGAAGATGGCAGAAGCTCTGTATACCGCTGGCGTACCCAGCCCGGCGTTTCGTGGACTGGTTGAAGTGAGTGGACGACCTGGAGTAGTCTACGAGCGTATCACTGGCCTATCGCTTGAGCGCCTGGTTCTTGCGAAACCCTGGCTGAGTGCGCGAGTGGCGCGAATACTGGCTGAAACTCATGTGGCTGTGCAATCACATTCTGTGCCTGATCTGCCCCTATTACGAGCCGTTTTGGAAAAGCGGATTTGGGCAGCCTCTCCGCTGTCGGCGTCGTTGCAATCGGCAGCTTTGCGCGCCTTGGAAACGCTGCCCGATGGGGATGCGCTCTGTCATGGCGATTTCCATCTGGGGAATGTGCTGCTCTCATCACGCGGGTCGCTGGTGATTGATTGGGAGAATGCGACCCAGGGCCATCCCTTGGCCGATGTTGCCAGAACGGTGCTGCTTCTGCGCATGGGGAGCGTCTACCCCAAGAGCGCTTTCCAGCGCAGCGTGTTTCGCGGAATGCTCACGCTCTTGCTGGCGTTGTATCTGCACCGCTATCGCCAATTAGTTCCTTCCACGCCTGAAGAGCTTGCCGTCTGGCAGTTTCCTGTTGCCGCAGCGCGGCTGAGCGAGGGTGTGACCGAAGAAGAGCCGCATCTGCTGGCCCTGGTGGCAAAGTTGGCGATGAAACAGAAAGAAAGCCAGCCGGCCCACACCCAGCAAGCTTAGAGCTTGCTGCGCTCCACCGCTTTAGCTTCCAGCCATTTGCGGCGCTGTGCCTCCCGGACCTGCTCATTGGGTGGGGTGAAGCCGGCCAGAAAGTCGTCTTTGAAGCTGGCGAAGCGGTCCTCGGCAATGGCCTGGCGGACTTGCTCCATCAGGCGGGTCATAAAGCGCAGATTGTGGATCGTGCCCAGGCGGAAATAGAGCAGTTCGCCGGCGCGGGAGAGATGATGCAGATAGCCAGCGCTGAAGGTCTGGCAGGTGGCGCAGTCGCAGCCTGGCTCAATCGGGTCGCGCTGGGTGCGAAAGCGCGAGGCGCGGATATTGACGCGGCCATGTCGGGTATAGAGGCCGCCGTTGCGGGCTGTGCGCGTGGGCAGCACGCAATCAAACATATCGACGCCGCGCGCGACGCCCTCCAGCAAATCCTCTGGTGAGCCGACGCCCAGCAGGTGACGTGGCTTGCCGTCGGGCAGTTCGGCTATCGTCGCTTCCAGCATCGGCCACATCAAGTCTTTGGGTTCGCCAACCGAGAGGCCGCCAATCGAGAAGCCAGGGAAGGGCAGCGAGCCGATGAAGCGGGCGCTGGCGGCGCGTAGCTGCGCGTCAAAGGCGCCCTGGGTGATGCCAAAGAGCGCCTGATCGGGCCGGCGTTTGGCGGCCAGGGCGCGCTCGGCCCAGCGATGGGTGCGCTCCATCGCGCTGCGGCTGGCTTCTGGTGTGGAGGGATAGGGCGGGCACTCATCGAGCGGCAGAATAATATCCGCGCCGTAGTGTTCTTCAACATCGATGACACGCTCAGGCGTCAAGAAGAGTTCGGAGCCGTCAAGGTGGGAGCGGAAGCGCACGCCCTCGTCGGTGAGCTTGCGCAGATGGCCCAGACTGAAGACCTGGAAGCCGCCGCTGTCGGTCAGGATCGGGTGGCGCCATTGCATAAAGTCGTGCAGGCCACCAAGGCCGGCGATCACGTCCGGGCCGGGGCGCAGCAACAGGTGATAGGTATTGCTCAGGATGATTTTCGCGCCCAGTGCCTCAAGCTCTGCCGGAGTGACGGCCTTGACGCTGGCCTGGGTGCCGACGGGCATATAGATCGGCGTTGGGATGTCTCCGTGTGAGGTATGAATCGTTCCCGCGCGCGCGGCAGTGCGCGTGCAGCGGGCGTGGATGGCAAAGCTCAGCGTTGGTGCTTCGGAAACCGACGCGGCGGTTGATAGGTTGTTGAGAGACGTTGGTGATGCTGATGTTGGGCTGGTCATAGCACGAGTATTATAGCACAGAGCTGGTGAGCAGGAAAACCAGTCAATACAGCAATACCGTACCCGTCAAAGGGGCGTGTGTTGATAGACCAGATTGATTCAGGATGTGTCAAGATTAGAATAAGATTAAAAACTGCTTCACAAACCCCTTGAAAAAGGGAACAGAATAGTGTATGCTTTTTCCGGTATCCGACTCGGTCTCGTCCGGGGCATGGCACAAGGCATCCCACGCTGCTAGGGGAAACTCTGGTTAGCCAAGCTACTATGGACCAGCGCGCAGGATAACCGATACTTTCAAAGGAGGCCCCTAGTTGAGCTTCGCGGACAAAACCCTCAAGTGTCGTGAGTGTGGTCAGGACTTCGTTTTCACTTCTGGTGAGCAGGAGTTCTACCAGCAAAAAGGGCTGATGAATGAGCCGGCTCGCTGCCCTACCTGCCGCGCGTCACGCCGCGCGCAGAGTGGCGGCATGCGTACTGCGACTGGCGAACGCCCGCCGCGTGAGATGCACACGGTGACCTGCGCCGAGTGTGGCGTGGAGACCCAAGTGCCGTTCCTGCCCAAGAATGATCGCCCGGTGTATTGCAGTTCCTGCTACGACAAGGTGCGCGTGCGCCGCTAGATCGTCTCGGTAACGTCGCAATCATCCTATGACGAGCAGGCCAGGAAGCTTCCTGGCCTGTTTCTCCTTTTTATGCTATGATTAGTAGTTAAGATGGTTGTGTAAGTGTATCTTGACCCACCTTCCACTGCGCGCTTCCAGCGCTGGCATCGGATATGCAGGCGCTTTTTTTATACCTGATGATGAACCAGAAGCGGCCCTCCCGCGTAAAACGTAACAAGGGTAATAACAAAAAAAGAATAGAGTGAGCAAGAGGCTCTGGGCGCCGCTGTGAGCGCTCAGGAAGGCGGCTCCTTATGGGGCACCCGCAACAATTACCGACGCGCCTGATTGAGCAAAGCCAACAGGCTGTAAGTGAGATGGCAGGAGAGGTGGCGCCTGAATACCAGAGGCAGGCGCCGCGCACATTTCCAGGCGGCCAACCAGTTCAATGGATCCGTTCAGGGCGACGGCTTCCCTGGCTGCTTTTGCGCTTGACGCGGTTGCGGACGAACTTTTATACTAGACTGAAATCCTTCTCTGTATATGCAGCGACAACCACTGCATCGCAGGGCGCCAGGAGTACCCATATGTCTACAGTCAGCCGTAAGGATATGCGCCCAGAGCATTCAGCCCAACAGGCGCCCGTCTCAGGGGCGTTGAAGGCGCTGCTGGATGAATGCCAGCGCTATATGTCTGCCCGTGATCTTGATCTGGTGCAGCGCGCCTACGCGCTGGCCGAGGAGGCGCATCGTGGTGTGACGCGCCAGTCGGGCGAGCCATATATCGAGCATCCTCTGGCGGTAGCAAAGATTCTGGCTGAGATGCGCATCGATGCCCTGGGCATTGCGGCGGCGCTGCTGCATGATGTCGTTGAGGACACCCGCTTTACACTGGATGATATTCGCACCCAATTTGGTCCACTGATCGCTAATATTGTCGATGGTGTCACCAAATTTAATGCTTTTGAGAATAAGAAAGCGGTGCGTCCTAAGAGTCTACCGCCTGAGGAGAAGAAGGCGGGGCGCGAGAAGGGTTCGCTGCGCTTGATCCCACCGACGCGCGAGGGGGATGAACCGTCTTCTGGCGCTGGGACAGTGGGTGTAGAAGAGCGCACTGGCGCTGGTGTCGCCGATGAGGGGGCACCTACAACCGGAGAGGCTCCGCATCTGCATGTGGTGGGAGACGAGGAGGAGCGGCGCAAAAAGCGGGTGCGCGATAGCCAGATTAAGCAACAGGCTGAAACGGTGCGCAAACTGCTGCTGGCGATGGCTGAAGACCCACGTGTCGTCGTGGTCAAGCTTGGTGACCGGCTGCATAATATGCGCACGCTAGAGGCCATGACGTCGGCGCAGCAGCAGGCCAAGGCGCGGGAGACCCGCGAGATTTACGCTCCGTTGGCTGCTCGCCTGGGCATGGGCAAGGTGAAGACCGAGCTTGAAGACCTGGCTTTCAAATATCTGGAGCCGAAGAAGTATCAATGGCTCAAAGAGCAGGTCTCCGAGAAGCGCGAGCAGCGCAAAGACTATGTGGATCGGGTCTGCCAGATTCTGCGTGATGAGATGGAGCGCGCCAGCATCAAGGCTGACATCTCTGGCCGTCCCAAGCATCTCTATAGTATCTACACAAAGATTGAGCGGTTGGGGGTGGATATCAGCGAGATTCATGACCTGATCGCTTTCCGTATCCTGGTGGATTCGCTGGAGGATTGCTATCGAGCGTTGGGCCATATCCATATGCTCTGGCGGCCTAAGGATGGGCGCATCAAGGACTATATTGCTCAGCCCAAGCCGAACGGCTATCAGTCGCTGCACACGACGGTCTTCTGCCTGGAGGACCGGCTAGCCGAGATTCAAATCCGCACGCAGGATATGCACCGCACGGCGGAGCTTGGAGTGGCGACGCACTGGTATTACAAAGAGACTGGCGGCTCGGCATTGCCGCGCAAAGAGATGCTGGCCTGGATCGAACAACTGCGCGAGTGGCAGCGCGAACTTTCGCTGGGGGCAACGGAGTTTGTCGAGACGGTCAAAGATGATCTGTTCAAAGATCAGATCTTTGTCTTCACGCCAAAGGGTGATGTGAAGGAGTTGCCGGTTGGCTCGACACCGTTGGATTTTGCTTATCGGGTTCACAGCGAGGTAGGCGATCACTGCGCCGGGGCACGTATTGTGACGGATACCGAGCGGCTGATTACCCGCATGGTGCCGCTAGATTATGAGCTAAAGAACGGTGAGATCGTCGATATTCTCACCAACAAGAATGCCCATCCGACCCGCGACTGGCTGGCCTTTGCCAGGAGCAAACACGCGCGCGAGAAGATTCTGCGCTATCTCAAGACTACTGAGCGCGATATTGATCTGGAGATGGGGCAGGAGCAGCTTGAGCGCGAGTTACGGGCGTTAGGATCGCGTGGTCTGGTTGGGCTGACTGAGGATCAGAAGGATTGGCTGGTCGAGGCGTTTGAGCAGAGCGATTGGGAGGACTTGCTGGTCGCTATTGGCCGTGAGAAGCTGCGCCAGCATACAGTAGCGCTGCGGCTGCTTGAGCGGCTGGCAGAAGAGCAAAAGGCACGCGAGACGGCCACTGACCGCGAGGCCCGCGCGGCAGCGGAAGATTCAGCCGTACTGGCGGCGCTTCCCGCAACGGCGCCTGCCGAAACCAACCGCCCGGCAGGGCTGAGCGTTGGCGGGATGAGCGGTCTGCTCACCCGGCTGGCGAACTGCTGTTCTCCGCTCCCTGGTGATGAGGTGGTTGGCTTTACCAGTCGTGGGCGTGGGGTAGTAGTCCACCGTCAGGATTGTAAGAACCTGCGGCGCTATAAAGAGCGGAAAGAGGAGCGGCTGATTGAGGTGAGTTGGAACTCGATGCCTCAGCAGCGCTACCAGGCTCCGATTATCCTGACCGCTCAGGATCGCCCTGGGCTGATGCGCGATGTGGCGACGGCAGTGGGAGAACTAGGCATTAATATGACGGCGGTGGGCGCCACGACGGTGCCCTCGGCGCGCAAGGCGATCATCACCGCGACGCTGGAGATCGAGAGCCTGGATCAACTCAACCATATTATGACCAGGCTGAAAAAGATGAAGGATGTCGTCAACGTCGAGCGCGATATGCGCTAAGGGCGGGCGCTGATACGCCTCTCAATTCTTTGTCTAGAAGCGCTCCAGCGCCCGCTCTTTTTCTGCCTCAGAGGCTTCTTCGTAGAGGCGCAGATAGCTGCGATAGCGCGCCACGCGAATCTTCCCTTGCTTGCGGGCGCGCCGGATGGCGCAGCCTTCCTCACCTTCAGTATGTGTGCAATCATCAAAGTCGCATTTGCCCAGGGAGGGGCGCATTTCGATAAAGCAAGAGGCCAGGTCTTTGGCTGGAATGCTCCATAACGCCAGTTCGCGGATGCCGGCAGAATCGGCCAGCCAGCCCCCAAACGAGAGCGCAAAAAGCCGGATGCTAGTGGTGGTGTGGCGGCCTTTGCCAGTGGCCTCGCTGATCGCGCCGGTGCGCAGGCTATAGCCCGGCTCCAGGGCATTGAGCAGCGAGGATTTGCCTACGCCGGATGGGCCAGTCAGCAGCGAGGTCTTGTCGTGCAGGATGTCTTTGAGCATCTCTAGACCTTCGCTGGTAATGGTGCTGGTGCCCAGTACCCGGTAGCCCAGCTTGGCATACAGCTTGGCGCCATCCTCGACGGCCTTTGGGCAGCCCAGGTCCATCTTATTCAAGCAAATGATGGGGGTGATGTGGTTATATTCGGCAATCGCCAGATAGCGGTCCAGCATGCCGAAGTGGGGTTCTGGTTCCTGGACGGCGAAGACGATCACGACCTGATCGAGATTGGCAAGCATAATCTGCTCAGCGCCCGTTTCAGCGGAGCCGCGTGACATTTTGTTGCGGCGGGGCAGCGCTTCCTCAATGACGCCGGTTTTGGCATCGATGCGTGTCATGCGTACAAAGTCCCCCACAGCGATGCGCAGTGGTGAGGCTTCTTCTTCCTCTGGGGGGTCCATGACGGCGGTAGCTTTGGGAGAGGGAGCGCGCTGAGGAGCGCTGGCTTTGTTAAAGTGGAAAAATTTGGAGAACCCTCGGCGGGTTGTGCCGGCAAGCGCCGGTTCCGGTTGATGAATGTGTTTGCGCAGTTTGCCGCGAAGGGTGCAGCGAAGTACCTCTTGCCCGACGGCGACATCAAAAATTCCATGTACGCTGCCAATTACCAGACCTGTGATGCTGTCTGCCATGTCACCTCCGCTATGCCGGACGAACGATCAGTGTGCGATCAAACATAAAATACCCCCTTTATAGCGACCCCAGCCCTAGCATGGCTAAGGTGCCCAAGCCCCGGCCCTGGTAGGGCTGAGGCGCTCAAAAAGAACATCACGGGCACGACTGCTCGCTGCCCGTGAAAGGTAGTATCAAAACCTCTTCAGGATGAAGCGATGTTGTTCTCTCTCAGGGATGTGGTAGGTTTAAGCTGCTTTCAGGCTTGCTCTCCAAATGTAATACTACAATTACCGCAACGCATTTAGCAAGGCATATGGTGTGCTGTTGTATCAACCAGGAAGTTCGGCGACGAGAATCAGCCGGGGGCTTTCCAGGGTCAAGGGAGCGCCATCATAGCCGCCAAAGGATTGGCTGAGCGTGAGGCCAGCGGTTTCCAGCATGCGCCGCAGTTCGGCAGCGGCATATTGCCGGGTGTTCATCTGCCATTGCCGGCGGCGCCCATCGTCGTAGAGCGCCGTCCAGGTGGAGAGCAGACGGCCACTCACCAGATCGAGTATCCGATCTTCCAACACCAGCACGCCAATGCCTTCGTTCCAGGAATGCGGCTGGAAGTGCCGGACGAGCCAGTCGCGGTGCGCTGTTTCCAGTAGAAAAGCCCCGCCAGGCTTGAGCGCGCGCGCGACGGCGTTGAGTACCTTCTGATCTTCCTCCTCCGATTCGAGATAGCCCCAACTGCTAAAGATATTAAAGGCGGCATCAAACTCCTGGGTGAAAGGGATTTCGCGCATATCAGCGCGCACCCAGTTGACCTGTACGCCGGCGCGCTCGGCGCGCTCGGCGGCAATCTGCAACAGTTTTGGCGAGAGGTCCAGGCCGGTGACCTGATAGCCCCGGCGGGCAAGCTCAATGGAGTGGCGACCCACGCCGCAGGCGACATCCAGCACGCGGGCGCCAGGCGCCAGGCGCAGCGCCTGAATGGCAAATTCGACCTGCGCGCCGGTGCGCGGCATCTGTCCAGCAAAGATCAACTCGAAATCTTCGCCCATATCCTCGAAAATAGTTTCGTACCAGTTCATGTCGTTTTCCGAGAGCCAGGCTTGACCAGTGGCACCCCTTGCGCGCAGAGTGGGCAGTCGCCGGGATCATAGGTGGGGATAGAGAGATGCAGCAGGGCGTGCAGCGGAAAGCCGAAATCTGCCTGGCCCTGGCTGCGGTCAATCAGCACGCCGATGCCCACGATCTCTGGCTGGAACGGCTCCAGCACCTCCAGCACTTCGCGGATGGAGGTGCCGGCGGTAAGGACGTCATCGACGATCAAGGCGCGCTCGCCGGGCTGCACTTGAAAGCCTCGGCGCAAGGCGCGGTGGCCGGGCCGGCCAGGGTCGTTTTCGACAAAGATACCGCGCACGCCTAACTGGCGCGCTACTTCGTAGGCCAGGAGAATGCCGCCGGTGGTGGGGCCGATCACGACTTCAACTCCAGTCGGACGAAAGTGCGCGGCCAGAAGGCGACAGAGGCGCTCAGTGTGTTGCGGCCACTGCAACACCTGGAATTTTTCCCAATAGGAGGCGCTGTGGCGCCCGGAGGTGAGTTGGAAGTGGCCCTCCAGTACGGCGCCTGACCTGCGAAAAATCTGCTCAACTTCGTTTGTGGGGGGTGTGTCCATCCAGTATATTCTCTCTAGCGATGCACTTTTTCTGGCATGCTACCACCGCTGGCGGACTCTTGCAAGAGGAACTGGCAACAAAAATGGGGGCGCGCACAAGGCGCGCCCCCAGCGTGGGTCTCAGATGCGACTCACGGGAACTGGATAGCCTGTGAGTAGGCGTCCTGGTTCGGCGTGTCGTTGGCGACGGTTGGGTTGCCCCGGAAGTCCGTCCAGCAGGGGTGGAACTTCAGGTCGCTGCCGAGCGCTACAGCGGTGTAGTCACCGATGAAGACACCCTGGAGTACCTGACCAGTGACGTTGCCAATGCTCACAAACTGGACATCTGGGTTCTCGCTCTGGGTGGTGATGCGATGCACAGCGGCGTGCTGGAGGTTGCCAAGGCCATTGGAGCCGGCCCAGGCGAAGTCCAGATTAATGCCGCTCGGATCATAATGGCGCGTGTAGAAGGAGACTACGACGCGACCATTGTAGGCAGCAACAGCGGGATAGACCTCGTCATCGGCAGTACCGATCTGGTAGAGTTCGTGGCTCCAGTGGATGCCATCCACCGAGGTGCTGACGAAGGCGTCGCCGTTGCTCTTGATGGAGGCGCCAGTATTCGGATCGTACTGGCCGTTGCGGTCATCGGCCCAGGTCACATACAGCCGGCCCGTTACGCGGTCAATAGCGGCTGACGGGAAGCTGTTGATGCGGAAGTTCTCATTGGTCAGCGTGTCGCGCCCGGTATCAGGGTTGAAGGGGAAGTCGAAGTCCAGCGCGACCTGGGTGTTGGTGAAGGTGGCGCCGCCGTCAGTGGACTTGGCAACGACGACCTCATCATGATCGGTCGAGAGATTGCAGGCGAGGGTCTGGCACACGGCGGTTTCATAAGCAACATAGAGGTTGCCATGTTTGTCAACCAGCGGATAGGTGCCGGAGCTAAATGGGGTAATGCCGCCTGGTGTGAATCCCGACAGCGGATCGATTTGTACCTGATCAGACCAGGTCTCGCCACCGTTGGTGGTCTTGGAAACAACGACGGGCGAAGTGCCATCAGCCAGGAAGGTGGTCCATGTCACGTAGGCGACGTTGGCGTTGTTGGGATCAACCGCGACCCACTCTTTGTCATTGAAGACGCCGGTGGGCAGGGGGTTGCCATTGGCATCAACGCCATCCAGGCGGACGATACTTGGCTCGCTCCAGGTGAGGCCGCCGTCATGGGAGATACTGACGACGACGCCGCTGGCGCTGTTCAGGCGGCTGAAGACCAGGTTGGCATAGTAGACGGTGTTGTCTGGGCCAAAGGAGAGTGCCGGGTCGCCGGCAGAGTCCATATCGTAGAGCGGAGTGCCCTGTGGGGCGCCGGTTTGGAAGGTCAGGTGCGGAAGCTGCACATTGGTCCAGGTGGCGCCACCGTCGAAGGAGACATAGGCATAGCCCGACCCGTCGTTGCGTTTCTCGCGGCTGTTGAAGACGCGATAGTCGTTCGTGCCAGCGACCAAATTGTTGGGGTTGTTGGGATTGACGACGATAGTGGTCTCGTTCTGAGCGGCGCCGCAGCCCTTCTGCGAGCCAACGGAGACGATGGTATCGCCGTTAATCTGATCAACGTTGGGGGCCGGGTTGCTGTAGGGATTCGGCTTGCCCAGATAGGTCTGGCAGAGCGCCGAAAGGGTCGGGCTGGGGCTGGTATCATCATCGCCGCCACTGCCGCTGTTCTTGAGCGTGCCATTGGGGTTGCGCGCGATGGTCCGAACTGTCGGCTGATGCTCTTTCGGGTTGGCAAGATGCGGCTCAGCTTTGGCTGTATGCACCTCTTTGCCTGGGGCGGCCCTGGTGCTGCCGGCGCCAACAGCGAAATAGGTGCCAAAGCCGGCGACGATGAGCAGCGCCGCCATCAAGCTGAGCCAGACCGGGCGTTTCGTGATAATCCTCTTCACAGATTGCTCCTCAATATAGGATGTGAAAGACAACTGAAATCGTTCGCCCTGGGTTTTCGGAGAAATACCTTTACGCCCGCTTGTGTGGAGCGAAGCGTCTGGTGTTTTGCCTTGCCTCCCTTCTTGCTTGCAGGTGCCCCGTTGCACCTGTGGTCAGAGCGCGAGAGTTGCACAGCTTCATCGACAGATAAGATGAGGTGGACGAGTTAGGCTACAATGCCCTTCCTTTGGCATACAACGAAGAGAGCAATGCTACGATGCGTAACATAGCCCAATTGTCCCATAAGCTACTATGCGGCATGAGGTCAGTGCGAAACTAGGGAGAAGTGGTTAAGATGTGGTTGAGATATGAGGTGAAAAACGAGGCAGCGCCTTTCCAGAGAGAAGGGCGTTGCCTGAGAATTGGGGATGCTTGTACGCAGAGCCGGTTAAGCGCTTTCCCGGCGCACGGTAAATGCTCCCAGAATGACCATCAGGGTGGCAAAAACAAGCAAGACCACCAGATCAGGCCAGATGGTTTCTACTCCCTTCCCTTTCAGCATCACATCCTTCAGGCCGAAGTTGGCCCAGGTCAGTGGCAGCACATAAGCTACCTGCTTGAGTACCACCGGCAAGCTGTTGACCGGCCAGAAGAGGCCGCCAAGCAGCGCTTGAGGCACCAGCACCAGTGGAATAAATTGGATTACCTGTAGCTCGTTTCGCGCAAAGGTGGAAAGGAAGATGCCTAGATTCACGCTGCCGATGGTCAGAGCCAGCGTAATCAGGAAGATCAGACCCAGGTTGCCGGAATAGTGGACTCGCAGGACATAGATGACAAAGAGCAAGATGAGCAGTGACTGCACGACGGCAAAGATGGTAAAGCCAAGGACATAGCCCAGCATCAGTTCGCCCCGGCTGAGCGGCGAGATCAACAGCCGTTCAATCGTGCCGCGTGCGCGCTCGCGCAGGAAGGAGACGGAGGTAAGCAGAAAGATGAAGAAGAAGGCAAACAAGCCGATAAAAAGCGGCGCCAGCGCGTCGGTCTGGGTGTAGTCTTTGCTGCTGGCCGGAATATACTCACTCTGCACAGTGAGTTGTGGGCCGGCTGGAGTTGTTCCTGCCCCCGTTGTCCCGGTAGGAGCGCGCTGCTGCTCCAGGTTTTGTAGCAGTGCGCCTACCGCGTTGCTGAGCGCTTTTGCTGCCCCTGGGTTGGAGCCATCCAGCCGAAGCTGTACCTGCTCGCCGACTCCATTACCCTGCTGAAGCTGGGTGACGAAATCGGCAGGGAAAATCAGTACCCCATTGGCGTCGCCGTTGTTGAGCGTGCTATCGGCATCGCTCGCGCTGATATAGTTCACTGTCAGGCTCGCGCTCTGACCTGCCAGGGCTTGTTTGAACACCTGATTAAATTGTGCAGTTGCCTGGTCGGTTCCAGTGGGCAGGACGACGGCCAGCGTTGCTGCTGACGCCTGATTGTTCAGCACGAGGTTGAGCAGCGTCATCACCAGGATGGGTACGAGAAAGATCAGCGCGAGCGTGCGTGGGTCGCGCAAGAACTGGCGCACAATGCGCAGCGCCAGGGCGCCGATGCGCATAAGAGACATGGTGCGAACCTCCTCTTTGATCGATTCGTCTAGTACACGATGTCTTTGAGATAAGCGCTCAGGCTAGCCTCATCTGCTGGGAAGCTGCGAAATCCGATATAGCCATCCGGGCGGATAAGATAGAGGCACTCGGAATGAGCGGCGTAGGCGTGATGCAATGCTCGCGTTGGATCGAGCAGCAGGGTTGTGCCAGGCGCGGGTGAAGCCAGCGCGCTGCCTTCTGCCGCCACAAGATAGCTCGTGATGAGATTGCCATGCGTTCTGGCGATTGATTCAGCCAGCGCTACCAGATGTTGCTGAGAGACGCTATCGCTTTGGGTGCCGGTGAAGAGCAGCAGCGTATGGGTAGGGGCGCGCAGGAGTTCAAAGAGCCGGGTAGGAGTGCCATCTGCCAGGCGCAGCGGTGCGGCCTCTGGCGCGCGGTCTCCCGCTTTGGGCCCATGTGCGACATGCCCACGAGCATGCTCAGCCACAATTGGACTCTTGCGATAGCTGATGCTCAACTCGGCGAGTTGCTCGGTCATGCGGTGCTGTATGAAGTCCTGCTGCGCGAGCAGCGGCAGCAGGCGGTTACGCAGGTGTTGGGTAATCGGGCTGCGCAGTGTGGCGGCCTTGAGCATCAGATCGCTGGTACGCATGACGCTTTCGGCAACGGGATGGCGCTCAAGTTCGTAGCTTTCGAGCAAAGACGCTGGCGCGTGGCCCGCGTTCACCAGGGCCAGCTTCCAGGCGAGATTGTAGGCATCTTGCAGGCCGGTGTTCATGCCCTGGCCGCCGGCAGGGCTATGGATGTGCGCTGCGTCGCCAGCGAGAAAGACGCGCCCTTGCCGGGTGTGTTCGGCCTCGCGCAGATGGGTGCGAAAGGCGGCCAACCAGACTGGATCGCTGGCAACGCTGCCCGCCGGGCCAAATTTGGTCAGATAGGTCTGTATCTCTTCCAGCGTGGGATCAGGCAGTTGCTCATCGCCGGCCTCCGCTTGAGTTTCGACGATCAGGCGGTAGCGCCCACCGCGCATAGGGAAGGCAGCCAGCATGCCATCCTTGCTCAAGAACATATGAATCTCATTGTTGGGCAGCGACCAGTCGATCTTGACATCGGCCAGGGCGAAGGCTTCAGGATAGGGTGCGCCGCTGAAGGGGATGTTGAGCGTGTGGCGGACGGTGCTGTGCGCGCCATCGCAGCCGATCAGCCAGCGGGCGGTGACGGTCTCGGTGTACCCGTCGGCGTGGCGCAGGGTAGCCGTAACCGCGCTTTCATCCTGGGTGAAGCTGACCAGTTCTACCAGCCGCTCGACCTGCACTCCCAGCCCCTCCAGGCGCTTGCCCAGGATGCGCTCGGTCTCACTTTGAGGCAGGCAAAGGATAAAGGGATACGGGCCGGGCAGTTCGCTCATGCTCATAGAGATGAGCGGCTGCCCGTCGGCAGAGATATGGATTTCAGGGGTTTGCAGGCCAGCCTCAAGAAAACTCTCGATGATGCCGACCTGATCGAAGATTTCCAGCATCCGCGATTGGATGGCGAGCGCTTTCGAGTACCGGCTGGGAGTCGGCGCTTTGTCGAGAATGCGGCAGGAGACGCCATGCCGTGTGAGTTCTGCCGCCATGAATAAGCCGGTGGGGCCAGCGCCGATCACCAACGCGTCGAGTGTGCTGCCAGTTTGGGATACCATTGCTTTAAGGTCTCCTTCTGCACTAATAGAAGTGGCTTATGCCTGGTTTTTGTGACGGGTGGCGAAATAGAGAAACGCCTCTTCCATTGTTTCCTTGCCGGAGAGCTGAGTCAGTTCAGAGGGTTTACCTTCGGCCAGTAATGTGCCAAAGCGCATCAAACCGAGCCGATGGCAGCGAGCTGCCTCATCAAGATGATGGGTGGAGACAACGATAGTCACGCCTTGCTGGTTAAGCCGGGCGAAGTGATCCCAGAAAGCCAGGCGCAGTTCCGGATCGATGCCGACGGTGGGTTCATCGAGCAGCAGCAGGCGCGGCTCGTGAATCAAGGTGCTGGCGAGCAAGACGCGCTGCTTCATGCCACCGCTGAGGGTTTCGACGATGCTGCGGGCGCGGTCAGGCAGATCGACGGTTTCCAATACGGCCTCGACGCGCGCTTTCAGCTGTTGGCCCCGCAGGCCATAGATGCGGCCAAAGAATTCGAGGTTTTCGCGGATGCTGAGTTCCTGATAGAGGGCGTTGTTCTGTGTCATATAGCCAATATCTTTGGCGATCTGGCGGTTGGGCATCTTCTGGTCGAGGATGTGCACTTCGCCGGCAGTGGGTTTGGTTAAGCCGACGATGATGCGGATCAGCGTGGTTTTGCCGGAGCCGTTGGGGCCGATCAGCCCGTAGGTCTCGCCGGCGCGGATGTTCATGGTGAAGTTATCGAGCGCGTGCAATTTGCCAAAGACTTTGGTGACGCCGCGAATGGAAACCAGTGGAGCGGCGCTCTCTTCGGTGGTGCTGCCCTCCAGGTGGACGGCAGGGCTGGTATCTTTCCTCCCGGTGGCCTCTGGTATGGGTGTTGGATCAGACATAGGTTTTGCTCCTTTCATCTTGGCTAACTGATTAATTAATTTTTGCTCCTAAAAAAAGCGGTCCTGATCGGGCCGCATGCCGCGTAGAAAGATGCCAACGACGGTGTCAACTATATGTTTTTTGGAATAGCCGAGCATTGTTGGGTCGCCAAGCAATTGACGTCGTATGATAGCCGCAAACAACCCTGCCAGGAAGGTCTGCGCGCAAAGCGTCGGGTCGTCTCGCCGGAAGCGGCCTTGCTCCATCTGGGCCGCCAGGTACGCGCTCAGTACGCTCAGCAGGCGATTGATGTTGCTATTGGCAATAGCACGAATACGCTCGGAGTATGCGGCTTCACCAGCAAAAATCTTGAAAAGATTGATTGTCTCCTGGTTATCGAGCCGGCTCAGCCCATAGCGCGCCAGCATTGGTAGCACATCTTCGGGCGGGAACATATGCAACTGCTCCAGCGGCACAGGAAACTCTGCTGGCTTCACTCGTTCCTCCAATAACGCAAACAGCATCTCTTCCTTACTTTTGAAGTACCAATAGATCAGGCCCGGCGTGACGCCGGCCTCATCGGCAATATTCTGATTGGTTGCACCCTTAAAGCCTTTCTCTGCAAAGACTTTCAAGGCGGCTTCAAGGATCTGGTGCCGGCGGTCTTCGCCCGGTGGTGCTGGCCTGCGGGCCATTCCTCTCTCCTCTTCCAGGGTCATTATTAATTAATCGGTCAATAACTATTGTAGATGATCCAGTGTTCTGTTGTCAAGAGCTTCGGCAATCCATTTTGAAATTGGCCTTGACTTTCTGGCAGGGCGGCGTTATACTCTGAGCAAGTTTAGTTGAATACTCTTCATGGCGTTGAACAGGAAAAGTAGGCGAGCGCGCCTCGCACAGAGAGCCGGAGCAGGTGAAAACCGGCGCTGGCGTGGTTGCTGAATGGTCCTGGGAGCCGCGAGCCGAACACGCTCAGTTAGTAGGAACTCGCCGGAAAGCCAACCGTTATTGTGGCAGGGCATCGACTGGGCCGCTTAGTTGTCAGTCTGTGCCTGGAAATGAGGATCTGCGCATCCAGTCTTTTTGGCTGGATGAGGATTGAAATGGGTGGCACCACGAAGGCTTAACGCTTGTTACGCCTCTCGTCCCTGTATTGGGATGAGAGGCGTTTTTTTATTTGTCTTCGGCTTTGCTGCTCCAGGCAAAGTCGGACATTACGGAGGTGATTGGGATGGCCGAAACAAAGAAGAAACGAGCCTTTTCCGGCATTCAGCCGTCGGGAACGCTGCATATCGGCAACTATCTGGGGGCGATTCGCAACTGGGTTGCCGCGCAGGAGGAGTTCGACAATATCTTCTGTATCGTCGATCTGCACGCGCTGACGGTTGAGCCAGAGGAGCGCGCTGCCAAGCTGCACGAGAACACCTTGGACCTGGCGGCGATGTATGTGGCCTGCGGGCTAGATACCCAGAAGTGCGCGCTGTTTGTGCAGTCGCACCTGCACGAGCATGCCGAACTGGCGTGGCTGTTGAACTGCCTCACGCCCACCGGCTGGCTGAATCGGATGACGCAGTTTAAGTCGAAGGCCGGCGAACACCAGGAGCAGGCCAGCACCGGCCTCTATGACTATCCGGTGCTGATGGCTGCCGACATTCTGCTTTATCAGGCAGATGTCGTGCCGGTGGGCGATGACCAGCGCCAGCATGTGGAACTGACCCGCGATATTGCCGAGCGCTTTAACTATCTCTATGGCGAGACGTTCAACGTGCCGGCGCCGCTGATCCGCGAAGTCGGGGCGCGCATTATGTCGCTGGACGAGCCGACCAAAAAGATGAGCAAGAGCGAACCAAATTCCTATGTCTCGCTGATTGACCCGCCGGACCTGATTCGCAAGAAGCTGGGTCGGGCCACGACGGATTCCGAGCGTTTGGTGCGCTTCGACGAGAAGCGGCCCGGCGTCTTTAACTTGCTGGGCATCTATGAACTGCTGACAGGCCAGACCCGCCAGGCGATTGAGGAACACTTTGCGGGCAAGGGCTACAAGGAGTTAAAGAGCGAAGTAGCCGAGGTGCTGGTTGCCGAACTGGAGCCGATCCAGAAGCGCTATCACGACCTGATGAGCGATCCAGCGCAGATCAGCGCGATTCTGGACGATGGCGCGGCGCGGGTGCGCCCTCTCGCCCAGAAGACGCTGCATGATGTGATGACCAGGATGGGCCTCAGATAGTTGGCTGCTGGCAGTTTGAAGCGCCAGCAGGAGGAAGTTGACCATGTACGAGCCGACATTGGAGGAAGCGCGGCGCTTGCGCGATGCCGCGCGCGCTGGGGCGCCGGGCGCGGGTAATCTGCTGCCGGTGTCTTATGAACTGCTCGCCGATCTGGAGACGCCGGTTTCGGTCTATCTCAAGGTGGCGGGCGATGATCCCTACACCTTTTTGCTGGAAAGCGTGGAGGGTGGCGAGCGCATCGCCCGCTACTCTTTTGTCGGGCTGGACCCATACATGGTTCTGACCGTGCGTGGCCGGCTTGCCACGCTGGAGTGGCGCATCGGTCCCAGGGCCGGTGAGCGCGATGAGGTTGCCTGTGATGACCCGCTGCGACTGATCGAGGCCGAACTGGCGCGCTCGCGGCTGGTGAAGGTGCCGGGCTTGCCGCGCTTTCATGGTGGCGCGGTAGGCTATCTGGGCTATGAGACGGTGGCGCGCTTTGAGCGCCTGCCCGTGCCGGAGGCCGATCCGCTGGCTATCCCAGAATCGATCTTTTGCTTCACTGAGACGATGCTGGTTTTCGATCATCTGCGCCGCTCGCTGCGCGTGGTGGCGCATGTCCGGCTGGATGACGATTTGGAGGCCAACTACGCACAGGCGGTGGAGACGATTGAGCGCATTCGCTGCCGCTTGAACGAAGGGATGGCGAGCGGCCTGGCTGCTGGAGCGGGGAGAACCCGCGCAGGCGGGTTTGACAGTGGCACGCGCCCAGGCGCGGTTTCAACCGCCAGCTTTCTTACATCTCGTGAGCGCTTTGAGCATATCGTTGAGCAGGCCAAAGAGTATATCATGGCCGGGGACATTTTTCAGGTCGTGCTATCGCAGCGCTTTGCGCGTCCCGTGCAGGCCGCGCCGTTCACCGTCTATCGGGCGTTGCGCTCGATCAATCCGTCGCCTTATCTCTACTATCTCAATCTAGGCGAACTACAGGTGGCCGGCGCGTCGCCGGAGCTGCTGGTGCGCGTCGAGGAGGGTGAAGTGATTCTGCGCCCGCTGGCCGGGACGCGCCCGCGTGGCAGCGATACAGCAAGCGATCTGGCGATGGAGCAGGAACTCAAGGCCGACGAGAAGGAGCGCGCCGAGCATCTGATGCTGGTGGACCTGGCGCGCAACGATGTTGGCCGGGTCAGTGCGCCGGGCAGCGTGCGCGTCACCGAATTTATGGAAGTGGAGCGCTATTCGCATGTGATGCACTTAGTTTCGCATGTGACCGGACGACTGCGCTCCGACCTGACGCCCTATGATGCCCTGCGCGCCGCCTTTCCGGCGGGTACGCTTTCCGGCGCGCCTAAGGTGCGAGCGATGGAGATCATTGCCGAGCTAGAGGGCGAGCGGCGCGGCATCTATGGCGGCGCGGTGGGCTACTTTAGCCACGCGGGGAACCTGGATATGGCGATCACGCTGCGCACACTGCTGCTCAAGGATGGTGTGGCCTACGGGCAGGTTGGCGCGGGCATCGTGGCCGATTCGATTCCAGAAAAAGAATACGAGGAGACGCTGCACAAGGCTGGCGCGGCGCTGCGAGCGCTGGACAAGGCCGAACAGTTAGAGCAGGAAGGGGCCAGGTATGTTGCTGCTGCTCGATAACTACGATAGCTTCACCTATAACCTCTATCAATATCTTTGCGAATTGGGTGCGGAGGTGGTCGTGCGGCGCAACGATCAAACGACGCTGGAGGAGATCAGGGCGTTGGCTCCGGCGAGCATTGTGATTTCGCCCGGTCCCTGCACGCCCAACGAAGCTGGCATCTGCAATGAGGTGATCCAGATGTTCGGCCCTGACATACCACTTCTAGGCGTCTGCCTGGGCCATCAATGTATCGGCCAGGTCTATGGCGGGCGCGTCATTCGCGCGCCCATCCCTATGCACGGTAAACTCTCGCGTATTACTCATCAGAGGGTGGGTGTGCTGGCAGGTTTGCCCCAGCCGTTTGACGCGGTGCGCTATCATAGCCTGATCGTAGAGCGTGCCACGCTGCCGGCTGACCTGGAGATCACGGCAGAGACGGATGATGGGCTGATTATGGCGCTGCGCCACCGCCACTATCCGGTGGAGGGCGTACAGTTTCATCCAGAGTCGATGCTGACACGGCCTGGTAAAGACCTGCTGCGCAATTTTCTGACACTGGTTGGAGGACATTCTTACGCTGTGCAACCGGCATAGGCGACGCCAGGGAGGCAGAACATGATTAAAGAGGCAATCGCACATGTGGCGAGCGGCGAGTCTTTGACGGAGATTGAGGCCGCCGCCGTGATGGAAGAGATTATGACCGGCGAGGCGACGCCCTCGCAGCTTGGCGCATTCCTGACAGCGCTGCATCTGAAGGGCGAGACGGTAGATGAAATTGCCGGGCTGGCGCGGGTGATGCGCGAAAAAGCCGTGCATGTGCCCATCCCGGCACATCTCTTCCCCGTAGATACCTGTGGCACCGGCGGCGATAAGGCGGGCACGTTTAATGTTTCGACGGCAGCGGGCCTACTCGTGGCGGCCTGCGGTCAGCCGGTTGCCAAGCATGGCAACCGTGCCGCGACGAGCCGCTGCGGCAGCGCCGATGTGCTGGAGGCGCTGGGCGTGAAGATTGAACTGAAGCCAGAGCAGGTGGCGCGCTGCGTGGCCGAGGCGGGCTTTGGCTTTATGTTTGCGCCGATCTATCATCCGGCGATGAAGCACGTTGGCCCGACGCGCCGCGAGATTGGCATCCGCACGGTGTTTAACATCCTCGGCCCACTGACCAATCCTGCCGGCGCGGCTTATCAAGTGCTGGGCGTGCCAGAGGCCGGTCTGGTGTCGAAGATGGCCGAGGCGCTGCTGCGGCTGGGTTGCAAACGGGCGCTGGTCGTTTATGGCGAGGACGGCCTCGATGAAATTTCGTTGAGCGCGCCGACACTGGTGTGCGAGGTGTTGGGCGCCGGGGGCGATCTGCGCGAGTATCGCGTCAAGCCAGAGGATTTTGGCATGGCGCGCCAGGAGCGCGAGGCCGTGCGCGGCGGCGACGCGGCCTTTAACGCGCAAGTGTTGCGCGACACGCTGGCGGGCAGGCTGAACGGCGCGCATACGGATATGGTTAGCCTGAACGCCGGGGCGGCGCTGCTGGCGAGCGAGCGTGTCAGCACGCTGGCTGAGGGGGTGAAGCTGGCCCGCGAGACGCTGCGCGCCGGCCAGGCAGTTGAGACACTGGAAGCTGTTGCTTCGCTCAGCCAGGTGGCATAAAGCAGGAGCAGGTATGGGAACCATCCTTGATAAGATTGTGGCGCGGGTGCAGGAGGATTTGGAGGAGGAAAAGCGGCGCGTGCCGCTGGAAGAGATGCAGCGTCGGGCTGAGGCGCAGCCGCCGGCGCGAGATTTCTTTGCTGCCATTCATGGGTCAACGCTGCTCGGCGTCCCTAACCCGGTCAAGCTGATTGCAGAGGTCAAGAAAGCCTCGCCCTCCAAGGGGCTGCTCTGCCCGGATTTTGATCCTGTCCGGCTGGCGCGCACCTACGAGGCCGGCGGCGCGTCGGCTATCTCGGTGCTGACCGAGCAGCATTTCTTCCAGGGGTCGCTGGACTATCTGACGGCGGTACGCAGAGCGGTGGGGGTGCCCGTGCTGCGCAAGGATTTCATCGTGGACCCCTATCAGGTCTATCAGGCGCGGGCCGCTGGCGCCGACGCCATTTTGCTGATCTGCGCGGTCTTGGAGGATGGACGCCTGCGCGCATTGCTGGACCTGGCGCACCGTCTGGGTATGCACTGTCTGGTTGAGGTGCATGATGCGTTGGAGGTACGCCAGGCAGTGGCGTGCGGGGCGCGCATTATCGGCATCAATAACCGCGATCTGCGCGATTTTCATGTGGACATCGCCACAACACGCGAACTACGCCCGCTTATTCCCAGCCATTGCCTGGTGGTGAGCGAGAGTGGCCTGCATACCCGACACGATGTACTCAACCTTGCTATCTGGCAGGTGCAGGCGCTGCTGGTGGGTGAGGCGCTGGTGACGGCGCGGGATGTCGCCGAAAAGGTGTGCGAACTTTCGCACCTGCGCGTCAAAATCTGTGGCATTCGATCCGGGGAGCAGGCCCGCGAGGTGGCAAATGCCGGCGCGGACTATATCGGCTTACTCTTCTATCCGCCAAGTAAGCGATATGTGATTCCTGACGAGGCGACGGCAATCACCCGCGTGCTGCGTATGCGCGCCGAGGCGCGGCTGCACGCGCCTAAGACGGTGGGCGTGTTTGTCAATGAGCCGCCGGACAAGATCAACGCGCTGGTTGCAACGTATGGCTTGGATGCTGTGCAGTTGAGCGGTGATGAATCGCCTGAGGATTGCCAGGCCATCTCTGTTCCAGTGCTGAAAGCGGTGCGCCCACACACAGAGGAAGACCTGGACGCGCTGGAAGCCTATCGCCCTGGCGTGCTGGCCTTCCTGCTGGATACGTTTGTGCCAGGCAGTTGGGGCGGCACTGGCAAGGTCGGCGACTGGCTGCTGGCGCGGGAGATGACGCGGCGCTATCCCACGCTGCTGGCTGGCGGTCTGACGCCTGAGAATGTGGGCAGCGCTATCGAGGTGGTGCAGCCCTGGGGGGTGGATGTGAGCAGCGGTGTCGAAACGGATGGTCAGAAAGACCCGGGCAAAATCCAGGCGTTCATTTCCAATGCTCAGGCGGCGCTACGTACTGGCTGAAGGTGCAAACATCCTCTTGAGTTTCTGATGGCCCAGGACATATAATAGCATACCCGCTTGGCCTGGGAATGTAACAGCGAGGCCATCAAGCTTCCTGAGAAGCTGGGAGAGGACATTTCCCGGCGCAGTATGGAGAAGCTGCCTACGTGAACGAGAGGATCAAAAGTAGCAAGCCATTGCTTGCGGAGACGCCGCTTGAATACTATGCTCTACCTGGGCCGGTGACGTATCCAGACATTTATGAGCGCTTCCTTGCGCGCCTGCCTACTGAGATAGGCGCGCTCTGCCAGGTCATCCAGGGGTTAATGATTCATCCGGCGGAGGCGCATCGCTATGGGGTGCGGCTGGGGGTATGGCGCTGGCACGAATTGCAGTGCCGTTCTGTCTCGAAGATGATGATACACATTTTGGACCTGGAGGATAGCGCGCTGCGCAATGCGCGCCCGCCAGAGAATCGTCTGCTGGGCAACTGCCGCGATTTTGCGACCATGCTCTGCGCGATGCTGCGCGTTCAGGGGGTGCCAGCGCGAGTGCGCTATGGCTTTGCACGCTATTTTACCCCTGGGTTCTATACCGACCATGTGGTCTGCGAATACTGGCGGGCAGATGAGCAGCGCTGGTCGCTGGTGGACGCTATGATTGATGATACGCTGCGCCAGGCATATAAGATCGCGCTGAATCTGCGCGATCTGCCGCGCCGGCGGTTTCTGCTGGCCGGCCAGGTCTGGCAAGATTATCGCGCCGGGATATTGGACCCTGATCGGTGTGGTCTCGCGCCGCAAGGTCCATGTGGCCCGGAATTTATTCGGACAGGTCTCTTGCGTGATATAGCGGCGCTGAACAAGCTTGAACTGTTATGTCAGGATGAGTGGGATATTACCGACCACCCTATGCTGCTTGATCGCGCGGCAGACCTGACCCTGGCCGGTGATGAGGCGTTTGCTGAGATGCGAAGATTCTATGAGGAGGCACTGCGCCCGCGCTTGCCGGAAGCGCTGGCCGGTCTGGAACCAAGGAGTGTACATGGACGGTGAAAACCGGCCAGAGGAACTGGAGGAACTGAGATCACGCGCTTTCCAGGCGCTAGAGCATCCAGAGCAGCTAGAGCCACGCGAGGCGGTTGAGCAGTTACGTCCCTTGCTGCGCTTGTGGCGCTACCCATCGTTGACGTTTGCAGACCATCGATCCTGGACGATATTTACTACCCCGCGCAATCACCCTGGCGAGCGGATGGTGCTTGTGCGTGAAGTAACCTGGGATAGTCCACATGATTTGAGCCGGTTTGCCAATCCGCTGGAATGGCTGAAGCAGGGCCACCGTGCCCCTCCATCGTTGCGTGTGCGTGATGTGAAGCTTGCATATAGCCTGTTATCGCCGCTGCTAGATGATCTGGCTCAACTGCCGGTGCCGGTGGCAGGAGTAAAGCCGCTGTGGGGGCTGGATGGGGAGCGGTTTGGTTTTGAGTACAGCGATTCGTCTTTCTTGCGTGCTCGCCTGGAGTGGTGGTGTGATGGCCCTGCGGAATGGAAAGCGTTTACTGATAGTGTGGCCCGTTTGCGGGTCTTGCTCCGGCGTCTCTTGCATGAAGATGGAATGAAGGATACAGATATATGACCACCTTTCGCTATCATCCAGCTATTCTAGAGCGCTTTCCTGATCTGGTGGGTGGGGTGATTCTGGCGCAGGGCATGACCAATGGGCCGACGCCAGGGAGTTTGCAAATGGCGTATCTAGCCGAGCAGCAAGCGGTGCTGCGGAAAATTGGCGAGACGCCGCTCAGCCAGATCGCGGCCCTGGCGGCCTGGCGCGGAGCGTTTCGCAAGTTTGGGCTGGACCCGACGCAGTATCGCAGCGCGGCAGAGGCGCTGCTGCGCCGGCTGACCAAGAAGGGCGATATTCCCAGCATCAATACGTTGGTGGACCTGGGTAATCTGGTGAGCATTCGCTACGCGCTGCCGGTGGCCGTCTTTGATACGCGAGCGTTGCAGGGCGCGGTGACGGTGCATTTCGCCGATGGCTCCGAGCGCTACACGACGCTGGGCGAAAGCGAGGAGGACCATCCAGAGCCGGGCGAGGTGGTCTTTTCGGATGAGACAAAGCTGGTGATTGCGCGGCGTTGGTGCTGGCGGCAGAGCGAGCAAAGCGCGGCCCAGCTAGATACCACCAGGGCTATTATCACGGTTGAGGCGCATCACGCACAGGGCCGCGCCGATGTGCAGGCGGCGCTCAATGATCTGCTGGAATTGCTGCGCGAGTACGCGGGTGGGAGCTTCGCCTCGCAGGTGCTTGATCGCGCGCATCCAGCCTTTGCTGATGCCAGCTTGTAAAAATGTGTTGTACTACGAATGCGTGCTAAAGGAGAGCAAACACTATTTGCTGCTGGCTCGCTCTTCTTGCTTTGGCGGACAGGGGACGCTGCCATAGGAGCAAAAGACGCAGCAATCGCCTGGTTTCGGGCGAAGCTGGTTGCCACACGCGACACAGTGATACACAATCTGACAGGCATCAATGGGCATGATTTCTGCTTGCTCAAAGCCGCACTGGGGGCAGCGGATGGTGGAAATTCGTTGCATCGTATTATAACCCCTTTGTTGCTTTCTCATCTAGAAATACAGTCTACACCTTCCCATCGCTGGAAGGTCAAGGAGAGTTGGCAGAGGGCTTTGCCGAGGATTACGAGATTTCTATAGAGGAGGCCACAGGCCATGCAAACAATGGATTCTGAGCAGACGGCAGGGGCGCTGAGCTATCAGCACGGCGCCTATCCTGATGAGCGCGGGCGCTTTGGTCTGTTTGGCGGGCGCTATGTGCCGGAGAGCCTGATGGCTGCGCTGGCCGAACTGGAGCAGGCGTATAGCGAGATGCAGGCGGATGCGCGCTTTCACGCGCAGTTCGACGGGCTGATGAAAACCTATGTGGGCCGGCCCACGCCGCTCTATCGGGCTGACCGGCTTGGGGAGAAGCTTGGCACGCGGGTCTATCTCAAGCGCGAAGACCTAGCGCATACCGGCGCGCATAAGATTAATAATGCGCTGGGCCAGGCGTTGCTGGCCCAGCGCATGGGCAAAAAGCGCATCATTGCCGAAACTGGCGCGGGGCAGCATGGTGTGGCGTCGGCGACGGTCTGTGCTATGCTGGGATTAGAGTGTATCGTCTATATGGGCGAGGAGGATATTCACCGCCAGTCACTCAACGTCTTCCGCATGAAGCTGCTAGGCGCGGAGGTGCGCAGCGTGACCTCCGGCAGCAAGACGCTAAAAGACGCCATCAATGAAGCCATCCGCGATTGGGTCACGAACGTGGAGACGACGTTTTACCTGATCGGCTCGGCGGTGGGGCCGCATCCCTATCCGCGTATGGTGCGCGATTTTCAGTCGGTGATCGGTTCTGAGACGCGCGAGCAAATCCTGGCCGCCGAGGGGCGGCTGCCTACCTCTGTGCTGGCTTGCGTCGGCGGCGGCAGTAATGCGATTGGCATGTTCTACCCCTTTGCTGGCGATACAGATGTTCGATTGATTGGAGTGGAGGCGGCGGGCAAGGGTATCGCTACCGGCAAGCACGCGGCCTCGCTGAGTGGCGGGCGCGTGGGTGTGCTGCATGGCGCGATGAGCTATCTCTTGCAGGACGAGGCTGGGCAGGTGATGGAGACGCATAGTATCTCTGCCGGGCTGGATTATCCTGGCGTTGGCCCAGAGCATAGTTACCTCAAGGAGACAGGGCGCGCAACCTATGTCTCTGTTGATGATGATGCCGCGTTGCGCGGCTTGCAGGCGCTTTGTCAAACGGAGGGCATCATTCCGGCACTGGAATCCTCACACGCCGTCGCATATGCCCTTCAGATGGCCGAAGAGGGTCGGTTGCGTGCGGGCGAGATGATGGTCATTAACCTCTCTGGCCGAGGGGATAAAGATATGGGCACGGTGGCCGGCGCGCTGGGTGTGACGCTCTGAGCCACCAGCCCAGAAAAGGAAGCCTACGATGGTGGAAAAAGCAAACCTGGCTGAGAAGTTTGCTCGCTTTCAAGGCTATTGGAGTCCGAAGATTGCTGGCGAACTGAACGGGCAATATGTCAAGCTGGCGAAGCTGAAGGGCGAGTTTGTCTGGCATCAGCACGAGAACGAAGATGAGATGTTTCTGGTGGTGAAGGGCAAACTGCTCATCAGGCTGCGCGATCAGGACATTCACCTGGAAGCGGGCGAGTTTGTGATTATCCCTAATGGGGTCGAACATCTGCCTGTTGCTGATGAGGAGGCGCACGTGCTGCTGTTGGAGCCGAAGTCCACAATCAATACCGGCGATGTACAAAATGAGCGAACAGTTGTCACTGAAGAATGGATATGAGCATGTCAGATGATGAGCATATGCTTCTGGATGATCCTGTTGATAGTGCGCTTGCAGTTCCAGATCTGGAACTGGCCGCGCGCATTGATGCGGCCTTTGCTCAGGCCAGCGCCGAGGGGCGTATCTGTTTGATTCCCTATGTAATGGCGGGCTATCCCGATGCGGCGGCCAGTGAGGCGCTGGCGCTCGGTCTGGCGCGTGCCGGCGCGGATGTATTGGAGATTGGTGTCCCATTTTCTGATCCGCTGGCCGATGGCGCGACTATCCAGCATGCCGGGCAGATGGCGCTGAACGGCGGAATGACGCCGGGCGGCGCCCTGGAACTGGCCGAGAAGATTCACCTTCAGGTGGAAACGCCTCTCGTCCTGATGGGCTATTATAATCCGGTGCTGGCCTTTGGGCTGGAGCATTTCTGCGAGGCGGCGGCACTGGCAGGCGTTTCGGGGCTGATTATCCCCGATCTGCCGCCGGAAGAGGCGGAACCACTGCTGCTGGCGGCCAATCGCGCCGGGATGTGTCTGATCTTCCTGGTGACGCCGACCAGCCCGCCTGATCGGCTGGAGCGTGTGGCGCTGGTAGCAGCACGGCAAAACAGTGGCTTTCTGTACTGTGTGTCGCTCAGCGGTGTGACTGGTGCCCGCAGCGATCTGCCCGCGCATCTACAAGAGTTTCTGGCGCGGGTGCGGGCGAAGATTCGCCTGCCGCTGGCGGTGGGATTTGGGGTTTCCACGCCGGCGCATGTGGCCGCGCTGACCGAGATCGCCGCTGGCGCGGTGGTGGCGAGCAAGCTGATCGATACACTCGATCACGCGCCGGCAGGCCAGGGCATTGCCGAGACGGTGCGCTATTTTGAGATGCTGCGCGCAGCGGCTGTGCGCGCTCAGCGGTAGGGAGCAATCTGCTCCCTTCCAAGCTCGCTTTATCCGCCTCACTATGTTACAATTGGAATACGGATCATCAAGGGACACGAAGGATAGCGTTCTTCGCCACAGTGTTGTGGCACCTGGCCTTATTGTTTTATTCTCTTCCAATGATGGACACAGACACCGCCTTCATCCTGGGTGATTCTGTCTCAACGAAGTAGTTGGTGTGCAGCAGAGGTGGACCTGGTTGGTGTGGGCCAGGCCATAATCTATCGCTGCCAGAGCAGGAAGGAGCAGCATGGGCAACCATTACAGCACAATCACCGGATGGGGCAAATATGTGCCCACGAAAGTTCTCACCAATGCCGACCTGGAAAAGATGGTAGATACCAACGATGAGTGGATCGTCTCGCGCACGGGTATCCGCGAGCGCCGCATCGCCGGGCCGGGCGAGACGGCGTCCACAATGGGCCTGGCGGCGGCACGCGAGGCGCTGAAGGTGGCAGGGATTGAGGGCAAAGACCTGGGTATGATTATTGTGGCAACGGTTTGCCCGGATTATCACTTCCCCAGCGTTGGCTGTATCTTGCAGGCGCAGCTTGGCGCAGCCTGTGGGGCGTTTGATATTGAGGCCGCGTGCAGCGGCTTTTTGTATGCCCTCTCGATTGCCCATCAGTTCGCCAGCAGTGGCGCGGCTAAGCATGTGCTGGTGGTTGGCGTTGAAAAGCTCTCGATGTATGTGGACTATACCGACCGGGGAACCTGTGTGCTATTTGGTGATGGCGCGGGTGCCGCTGTGGTCAGCGCCAGCGAGACGCCCGGCGGCTTCCATTCCTTTACGCTTGGCTCTGATGGTGCGCGTCCTGAACTGCTCTATGTGCCCACCGGCGGCAGCGCTGAGCCAATTACCGAAGAGTCTTTGCAGCAGAAGCGGCATTGTATCAAGATGATGGGCGGCGAGGTCTTTAAGTTTGCCACGCGCGCGATGGATTCGGCCACCGACTTTGTTCTGGCTGATTCAAACATCAAGCCGGAAGACATCGACATCTTTATTCCTCATCAGGCGAACCAGCGCATTATCGACGCGACTGCCCGACGGCTTGGTCTGCCCGCAGAAAAGGTCTTTATCAATATTGACCGCTATGGCAACACCTCGGCGGCTTCGATTCCCATTGCGCTCTGCGAGGCGATTGAGCAAGGCAAGGTCTGGCCGGGCGCGAAGGTAGTCTTTGCAGCCTTTGGTGGGGGCTTGACCTGGGGCGCGGCGGCGATGACCTGGACGGCGCCCATTCCGGCGTCTGCTGCGGCGACGACCCGCGAAAACGTGACGGCCAGCAGCCATTCATAAGCAACAATCGACAAATACGGGCGCGGATTCAGCTTCCGCGCCCGTATCTTTGTTCGTGTGAGTATCTGTTGTGCTTTAATCACCGTTGGCGCCCGGATCAGGCCCGACCCCTAGCCCTTGCAGTGTTTTGATAAAGAGCGGCATCTGCTCATCGCCGCTGACGCGGATGCGATAGAGTTCGTAGGGTGTCTGCGCGTTTTGCACTACCGACGTTGTCCCTGGGTCGAGCAGCGCGCCCACATAGCCATCCTGATAGAGCAGCGTTTTAATGAACTGGCGGCGCTCCAGTGAGCCGTGATGAAATGGCTCGCCGGAGGGGTAGCAGAAGAACTGAATGGGCTTACCAACCTGCTGCTCCAGGGTCTTTTTAGAATCCGAGAGTTCTTGCTCGGCAGTGGCCGGTAGGGCAGCAGCCAGGCTGATGTGATGGACGGTATGCGAGCCAATTTCAAAGCCTACAGCAGCCATCTGGCGAACCTGATCCCAGGTCAGCCATAAGCCACCGATGAGGCCGCTGATCACATTGATTTCAGCAACGAAGTGATGGCGCTGCAAAATGGGGAGCGCATCAGTAAAATTATCTGCGTAGCCATCATCGAAGCTGATGACAATCGGGTGTGCTGGCAGCGGCAAGCCATAGTACAAATTATTAAAGACATCGGTAAGAATGATCGGGTGATAGCCGTTCTGCGCGAGATAGTCCATCTGTGTCGCAAAATCGGGCGTCTTCACGGTGTTGCCGCCGAGGCCGGCTCGAATGTCGCTCTGGGAGGGATGGGGAGCGATATGGTGATACATCAGGATCGGAACCTTGATCGTCAAGGCTGGTGCCTTAGCCGGAATGACAATTGGTGCTTCGCGGTCAAGTGGCCCGCCCAGTAGAACCCTCCAGAGGTTATCGTCCTTGATTTCGGTCAATGGCAGGTTCTCGAAGAGTCCGTTCGCTACGGCTTGCGCTGAGGCTGGAGAGAGCGTATTCGTGCTTGGGCCAAGGGTCAGGGTTATGGGCATTACCACCACGTTCTGATAGGAGAGCGTCGTATCAGGATTGATCCAGGTGGGCAACATTTTGGCCGATCCAATAGTAAAGGAGAGGCGTGGTAATGGCCCAAACTTATGGGTGAGAAAGCTGCTAAAGTTGGCCTGGGAACCCCAGAAGGTCTGGGCATCCGGGGCCAGCATTCTCCAGAGTTGGTCAAACTGCTGGTGCAGAAAGGCGTCCATATAGCGCTGAGCCGTCGTGCCGGGATCGGGCGTCAACTGAACTTGCAAATTCACACCTGGCGTCATTGGCTGCGGTTCATAATTGGGCACGGTCACGATGATCTGGGCCGAGTTGGGGACGCGCATTGAGAAATATCCATGCACATCGGTCTCGGTCTGCGTGTCGAAGCTGAAGATGCGTGCTGTCACCCGGACATGCGCGAGTGGCTGGCTGGTCTGGGCATCCTTGATGATGCCTGTGGCGTTCACCATCGTCAGGGCAGAGGTAATCTCTGATCGCAGGAAGGAGATCAGCCCAAACTGATTCAGGAAGACCAGCAGCAGTGCCGCTACCAGAACACCGCTGAGCGCGATAAACATCCGCTGCCGTCTGATATAGTTGCGGGAAGGTTTCTGTGATTTTGCTGGGGGCTTGAGAGGCTGGCCCTTCTTGCTGTTGGTCTGGGGTTCAAGGGTTTTCATCTGGCCTCTCCCCTACATATCTGGAAGAATCGCATATTTGATACCTTGATGGTGTAATAACTGCTCAAATGCTTCATGCAGCCCCCTTAGAGGAAACGACCCACTTATCAGGCGCTCCACCGGGATGCGCCGCTGAGCGATCAGGTGTAACGCCGTTGAGAAATAGTGCGGAGTGTGATGAAAGACGCCTTTGAGGGTGATCTCGCCATAGTGCAGCGGTTGGGTCTCCAGCGTGATGCTGGTGCCAGAGGCGCAGCCACCAAAGAAGTTGACCAGCCCGCCGCGTCGGACCATCTTCGTGGCGGCCTCCCAGAGATCGGGCGCGCCGACGGCTTCGATAACTACGTCTGCGCCGCACTGCTTCTCGGTCAGCGCGCGCACGGCAGCGATCTGCTCAGCCGTATCAACGAACTCGCGCGCGTCAAGCACTTCATCAGCCCCCAGGTCGCGCGCTGCTGCCAGGCGCTCATCGCCCCGCCCGCAGAGGATCACGCGGGCGCCCTTGAGCCTGGCGACGGCCAGCAGTAGGAGACCCAGCGGCCCTCCGCCGATAATAACGACGCTTTCGCCCGGATGAATGTCACTTGCCTCGATGCCATGCAGCGCGCAGGCGAGTGGTTCGCTCAGTGCCGCGTTGGCAAAGGGCAGGTCGGGCGGCAGCTCCCAGAGATTGTGTTCAACAATACGCGCTGGGACAAGCAGATACTCGGCATATGCTCCGTTGAGCAAGAGCAGGTCTTCGCAGAGGCTCTGGCGCCCTCGCCGGCAGAAGAAACAGCGCTGACACGGGGCAGAATTGGCGACTACAACGCGCATCCCTGCCTGGAAGCGGTGCACGCGCTGGCCCACTGCAAAGATCGTACCGGCAATCTCATGCCCAAAAGGGGCAGGGAAGGTCTTGAGCAGCACGGGATGCCCACGCCTGTAGGCTTTGAGGTCAGTGCCGCAGGTGGTAGCGGCAGCCACCTTCACCAGCACCTCGTCCGGCCCTGGCTGGGGAACCTCTACCGCTTCGATACGCAGGTCCAGCGGCGCGTACAGGCGAGCAGCAAGCATCTTCATTCCGCGCAGCTTCCTTTCTTTTATGCCCTTTCACACCAGCGTTCGTCACCGTTTGCCCAGTCTTCTGGGCATCCGTCGGCTACTATAGCATGGGGGCAGGCGTGGGTCAATTATTTTAGCCCCTTTGGGCCAGCAATGTGAACTGCTTCACACCATCGATCAAGCAAGGTCTCGACGCTGAGAGAATGATATGATACAATATGGCAAAACTGTTATCTTGCAAGGAGCATTCCTGTTGTCTACTCTCCTGTTGCTGGCGACCACCAACCGGGGGAAGCTGCGTGAATTTCGTGAACTATTTGCAGACCTTCCCCTGGCGCTGACGACCCTCGATGAGCAAGGCATTGATCTGGAGGTAGAAGAGACCGGGGCGACCTTCGCCGACAATGCCTTGCTCAAAGCCCAGGAGTACGCCCGCCTCAGCGGATTGCTGACGCTGGCCGATGATTCAGGGCTGGAGATCGATGCCCTCGGTGGCGAGCCTGGTGTGCGCTCGGCCCGCTGGCCCAGCGCCGAGACCCCCTATCCTGAGCGCTTCCGACTGATCTTTGACCGGCTGAAGGGCGTACCAGCAGAGCAGCGCACCGCGCGCTTTCGCTGCGTGATCGCGCTGGCCCGACCAGACGGCTGGCAAGAGACGGTAGATGGCGCGGTGGAGGGTGTGATTGCCGACGCGCCGCGTGGCGCCAATGGCTTTGGCTATGACCCTATCTTTCTGGTGCCGGCGCTTGGCCGTACCACAGCAGAACTTCCCCCCGAAGAAAAGCATCGTATCAGCCATCGGGGGCGCGCGGCTCGCGCTGCGCGTGACGTGCTGATGCGCTTGATTGCGGAGACAGCCCATCGTTAAGCGATCTGACAGAACTATGTTTGTTGATGCTGTCCGCCTGGGGAGGGGGGAGATCGTGCGCAGCCACCCTGTTCGTGTCTCCATTGACCTTGAGACCACCGGGCTGCAACCTGAAACCGATAACATTATCGAGATCGCCGCCGTCAAGTTTCGCGGCGCGCAGGTCATCGATACCTTTCAGACGTTTGTTTCTACCCATCGGCCTATTCCCTATCGTGTACAGCGTCTGACTGGCATTACGCAGACTGATCTGCAACACGCTCCTCATTTCGATGCGATTGCCCCCCGGCTCCAGGCGTTTTTGGGCAAAGCGGCGTTGGTTGGGCATAGCGTGCCGTTTGATGCGGCCTTTCTGCGCCGGCGCGGACTGGCGCAAGAGAATCCCCTGCTCGATACCTTTGAACTAGCGACGGTGCTGCTGCCGGCCTTGCCCAGCTATACGTTGGAGCGTGTGGCGGAGTCGCTAGGCGTGGTTGGCGATGTCTTCCACCGCGCAATGGCCGATGCCGACCTGGCGAAAGGCGTCTTTCTGGCTCTGCTGGCGCGCATCGAGCAGTTGGAAATGTCGGTGCTGGAAGAGTTGGCGCTGCTGGGTGGGCGCCTGAGTTGGCCGCTGCTCTCGCTCTTTGCCGACGAGCGGCGCGCCCGTTCTGCCCGTCGCTCGCTGCCCATCGGCGGGGCGTCGATTGGGGAGCAGATGGCCGCCAAGCTGGGCGTGAATGCACAGGTGTTTTCGCTTGGTATTGCCCGGCGCGCCAGTGACATAACGCCAGATGTGCCTGTGAGTGTTCCTCAGAAGCCTCTGCCGACTACTACGCCAGCAGAGGGTGAGCCATCTACCGGTGGGGCTGTCTCCAGCGACCTCGTTGGGCAAGAAGCGCTGGCGCTCAATCCAGTCATTGAGACAGTAGTGACCGCCGCTTTTGCGGCGCTACGCCCCTTGCTCCTGGAGATCGAGCCAGATGGCAAGGGGCTGGCGTCGTGCCTGGTGACGGCCATTCGCCGGGCGCAAATGCAAGGCAAACCCCTGGTGATTGCGGCAGCCAACCCCAGCGCGTGCCGACGGCTGGCGCGGGAGACGCTGCCGGCCCTGCAATCGCAGTTCTCCCAGGTGCCGAAAGTGGCGTTTCTCGCTGAGCAAGAAAACTACCTTTGCCTGCATCGCTGGTTTGGTGCCGGGCGTCTGCCGCGCAATGGTGACCTGCCGGCGGATATTACGCGAGGGCTGGCGAAGCTGACCCTCTGGCTGCACTATAGTACGACGGGCATCCGCGATGAACTGGTTTTGATGCCGCAGGAGCAGGCTGCCTGGGAATTAGTGCGCTCTGGTCCAGAATACCTGGATGATCTGCCCATCTGTCGCTATGCGCAGAGCGGATACTGCTTTAGCAGTCGCTCGCGTGAGGCGGCAGCAACAGCCGATGTCATACTCACTACCCATGCTGCGCTGTTGGAATATTTGAGCGAGGCCGAGACACCACTGGCGAGTACCACCAATCTACTGCTGCTTGATGCACACCTGCTGGAAGAAGAGGCGCTGCGTCAGGGCGCTTATGACCTGGCAAAGCCAGGGATAACGCGCCTGCTAGATCAACTACTGAGCGGCCCACCTGAAGGCCAGCAAAGCGGCTTATTGGTCCTGCTGACTCGACAACTGGAGCAGTTGCAGCCGGTCGGCGCGGCACGCGGAAACCTGGCAGCGGAGTCCCGGCTGGCTTCCTGGCAGGCGCTTATGGAGCAGGCCACGCTGGCTCTGGAACACTTTTTCGGCGCGCTCTCGCTGATGCTGGCCGAGTATCAAACGCAGCATCACGGGGGGCCGCGTTCCTGGAACGAGGGGGTAGAACCCTCGCTGCGGCTCTCTTCCAAGGTGCGCAATTCGCCTGCCTGGAAAGGCGTGGAGCAGTCCTGGGCGGAATTACAGACGGCGCTGGCAGGGCTGCTAGCGCGGCTGGAGCGGCTGGTCGCCGTGCTGGATGAAGCCGGCGGCTCAACCGATGGGCAGCGAGCGGCTGGGCCGCGTAAAACTGAGCCAGTTGATGGTCGAACCGCGCTTGATGGTCCGGCTGCCGCGCTGGCGGTTGAACTGCGCGGGGTGGCTTTCCGCCTGCGCCGGTGGATCGAGCAGGGGACGCTGGCGCTGAGCCAGCCGCGTCAGGGCATGGTCTATTGGGTGAAGCCGCCGGTGCCACCGCCGCCGCCGCGCGCTGCCGCAGGCGACTATACCAATCCACCGCCGGAGACGCCACCGCCGCCGCCCGCGCCTAGCCTGCACGCGGCGCCGACCCATGCGGCGCCGCTGCTGCAACGCACGCTCTTTCGAGAGGACCGCGCTCCTGTGCTGGTGGCGTCTTCCTTGACAGTTGCCGGCGAATTTGATTATACCGCCGAGCGGCTAGGACTCTCAAACGGGCGTGCCTCGACGCTCTCGGTGGCGCCGGAGGAGCAGCCACAAACCCTGCTCTATCTGCCAGAGGATGTAGCCGAGCCGAATACGTCGCATTATCAGCGCCATCTCGATGCGATGCTGGTGCAGTTGGCGACGGCGCTCAATGGGGACACGGCAGTGCTGTTTGCCTCGCATGCCGCTTTGCGCGCCGGCTACGCCGGCATCAAGTCGGTGCTGGAAGAGCGCGGTATTCTGGTGCTGGCTCAGGGACTTGATGGCTCGCTGCGCCAGCTCTGGCAGACGTACCGCTCGCAGGAGCGGGTGGTCTTGCTGGGGGCCGGCAGCTTCTGGGAGAATAATGAGATGCTGGGTGCTGGCCCGGCCTGTGTGGTTGTGACCCGTCTGCCGTTCCCGGCGCTGAGCGACCCACCGCTGGCGGGTCGGGCCGAGGGCTATCATGACCAACTGCGCCAGTTTGCCATTCCCCAGGCGGCGCTGCGGCTGCGCCACGCGGTCAACCGGCTGGCCTGGGGCGGCTCGCGCCGCAACGCGCTGGTGCTGTTTGATAAGCGAGTGCTGGCGAAGGATTATGGCTCGGTGTTTCTCAATTCGCTGCCGCGCTGCGCCGTGCGCCAGGGCAGCGTCTCGCTGGTGCCAGAGCATGTGACTGGCTGGATACAAAACGAACAGCATGAGTGAAACCATCGCTGCATTGGGCGAGTTTGGACTGATCGCCCGCCTGACCTCCGGGCTGGCCTCGCGCTCGGAGGTGCTTGTGGGTGTGGGTGATGATTGCGCCGTGCTGGACCTGGGCGGCGATCAGGTCATGCTGGCGACCTGCGACGCGCTGCTGGATGGCGAGCATTTCCTACGCATCGTTGCCACGCCGGAGCAGATTGGCCGGCACGCGATGGCCGTCAACCTGAGCGATATTGCCAGCATGGGTGGCGCGCCGCGCTACGCGCTGGTCTCGCTGCTGCTGCCGGCTGATCTGCCTATTGCGTTTATGGATGGCGTCTATCGCGGGCTGCGCCTGGAGGCCGAGCGCTATGGCGCGGTGATCGTTGGTGGCAACATTACGCGCTCGCCGCAGGGGCTAGGCATCGATATTACCCTGCTGGGTCAGGTGCGCCGCGAGCAGGTGGTGCTGCGCAGCGGCGCCCGCCCCGGCGACGCGCTGCTGGTGACGGGTTGGTTGGGCGAGGCAGCGGCAGGGTTATATCTCTTGTTGCATCCAGACCTGGATGTGCCAGCGCCCGTTGCGGAGCGCCTCAAGCTGGCACAATTGGCGCCTGTGCCGCGTGTGCCGGAGGGGCGCCTGCTGGCCTTATCGGGCGTAGTGACGGCGATGCTGGACATCAGCGACGGGCTGGCCGCAGATCTAGGGCATCTCTGCGAGCAGAGCGGCGTCGGTGCCCGGCTGGATGAAGCTGCGCTGCCTATTCACGAGGTAACACGGCAGGCCGCGCAGCGTGCCGGGCAGCGCGTGCTGGAGTGGACGCTCTTTGGCGGCGAAGATTATCAACTGCTCTTCACTGCGCCGCCAGCCGCCGCGCCGCGCATTATCGATGCCCTCTGGATTGCTACTGGCACGCCGGTGCGTGTCATCGGTGAAATCCTCCCTCCTGAAGCCGGGCTGACACTGCATGCCCTGGATGGCTCATCCCAACCGCTGCCCGCGCGCGGCTGGGACCATTTGCGGGACGGCTAAGCGTCTATGCACCAGCCTGCGCCCGACAGACGCTTGATTGAGCAGAGAGTGGCGCCCTCTCTCGTGGCACTGATCTTGCTAACAGCATTCTGGTTATGCTACACGGTTGCCTGTCTGCACCTCTGGTTCGCAGGGGCGCGTTTCAAGGAGGCGGTGTATGATGCAGAAAATGCGTTCGCAGGAGCGGTTTGAGCGTGAGCTAAGCCGGCTGAGCGAAGAGTTGACGGAGATGGCGCTGGTCGCCGAGGAGTTGTTTAGTGCCAGCGCGCGCGCGCTGGTGGGGCGTGATCGCTACCTGGCGCGCAAGGTGGCTGAGGGTGCCGGCATCGTGCCCTCAGAGGATGATTCCGGCCAGACGGTGCATGCGCGCACACTGACACTGCTGCGCGAGTGGGCCACGATGGCGCCCAATGTGCGCAGTCTGATGATGATTCAGCAATCGGCGATGGAACTGGAGCGCATCGGCGACCATGCCCGGCGGATTGCGACGCACGCGCTGGCGCTTTCCGATAGCGCTGCTGGTGGGCTGACTTCGCTGGGCCGCGAACTGGGCAGCGATCTGCTGGCGCTGATTCGCTCTGTCTCGGTCCAGTTGCGCGGCTGCGCTGAGGTGCTGGCAGCGCCGGATGCCACGCGGGCGCAGCGACTATCAGAGGCCGATGGTGAGCTTGATCGCATCTATCTGCGGCTGGTGGGCGAGTTGCAGGAAGGGATGTCGCGTGATCCGGCGGGCGCGCTGCGGCTGACCCGGCTGCTCTTTGCGGCGCATGAGATGGAGTGCATCGGCAACCGGGTTGGCAATATTTGTGAAAATATCTGCTACATGGTGGCTGGTTCGGATCCGGCGGCCTCGTCAAAGGGCGGCTCGCGGGCGGCGATCTGAGCCAGCAGGAGGCCCAGCCCTCGCAGAGCCGCCTCACGGGTTTGCTGGTCAAGGGTGTGGTCGGCGGCAAACTCATCTTCGTCGAGGATTTGATAGCTGCCATCTGGCCGCACCCAGACATCCAGAATCAAATCTTCGGCGGCCACGCGCTCATCGCTGATGGTCGCTGGGCGCGCCACGTTGCAATACCAGCCCTTGAGTGCGCCAGTCTGCCCAGCATGGATCGTAAAAATGTTGTGCCAGTGGTTGGTGTAGAAATACTCGGTGAAGTGGTCGCCCGTCTCGAAGATGGTATAGCCCAGGTCGCGGTCTTTCCAGGTCCAGGTAGCATCCAGCACCACGCCGTTGGGCAGGCGGCGCGCAAGTTCAGCGCTGTAACTGACCGTGACCTGTCCCTGGCTATTCAATTTTTCCACGCGAATGCTCATAAGCATAGACAGAAGGCGCTGCCAGAAGGCTGCGCGGCGCCACAGTGCATACAAAACATCGGGCGACCCTCTCTTACTTCCCTGCTTTGCGGGCGCGCTCCCGCTCGCGTAGTTCCACGCGGCGAATCTTGCCGCTGATCGTTTTGGGTAATTCGGTGACAAATTCGATCTCGCGTGGATACTTGTAGGGCGCGGTCACGCTCTTGACATGCTCTTGCAACTCCTCGGCCAGCTTCTCTGACGCGCTGTAGCTGGGGGCCAGGATGACATAGGCTTTGACGATCTCACCGCGCACCTCGTCGGGGCTGGCGACCACCGCCGACTCGGCCACCGCCGGATGTTCAACCAGCGCGCTCTCCACCTCGAACGGGCCGATGCGATAGCCAGCGGAGATAATCACATCGTCGGCGCGGCCCACAAACCAAAAGTAGCCTTCCTCGTCTTTATACGCCCGGTCTCCGGTAATATACCAGTCGCCCTTGAATGAGCGCGCCATTGCGTCGGGATTGTTCCAGTATTCCTGGAAGAGTCCCAGCGGGCGCTCCGGCTTGATTTTGATAGCGATGTCGCCCTCTTTGTTGGGTGGCAACTCGTTGCCCTCATCATCAATGACGGAGAGAGAAAAACCGGGCGAGGGCTTGCCCATTGAGCCAGGCTTCACGGCCAACGGTGGAAAGTTGCCACAGATCAGCACCGTTTCGGTCTGGCCGTAGCCGTCGCGGATGGTCAGGCCGGTAGCCTCTTGCCAGGTGGCGATGACCTCTGGATTGAGCGGCTCGCCCGCGCCAACGCAATGGCGCAGTGCTTTGGGCGGATAGGCTTTCAGGTCTTCGAGGACGAGCAGACGATAGACCGTCGGCGGTGCGCAGAACGTGGTGATGGGATACTTCGCCAGAAAGCTCAGCGTCTCTTTTGGGTTAAACTTGCCGCGCGCGTCCTGAATGAACATCGCGGCGCCCTGGCTCCAGGGGCCAAAGAGGTTGCTCCAGGCAGCTTTGGCCCATCCCATCTCAGAGACATTCCAGTGCAGATCATCGGGGCGCTGGTCCAGCCAGTATTTGCCGGTGATACTGTGTCCGATGCCATAGGAGGCGTGGGTGTGCAGCACCATTTTTGGGTAGCCAACGGTGCCGCTGGTAAAATAGATCAGGCACGGGTCGCTGCTTTTGGTCGGCGTGGGTTTGAAGTTTGGCGCGCCCTCGGCGGCGACTTCAGCGTAGGAGGTCCAGCGGGGCCGGAAGTTGCCAACGATGATGGCGCCGCGAATCGAGGGGCACTTGTCGCGCACTTCATCGTACTTGGGCGCATTGTCAGGATCGGTGATGATGGCAACAGGCTTGGCGGTTTCGGCGCGAAACTGAATATCTTTGGGCGTGAGTAGGACAGTACAGGGGATGGGTACGGCGCCCAACTTCATCAACCCCAGCACGATCTCCCACCATTCCACCAGGCGTGGCAGCATGAGCAGCACCCGATCCCCCTGCTTGATACCAAGCTTACCGAAAGCATCTGCCGCCTGATTGGATTTGCGATGGAACTCGGCAAAGGTGACATGGCGCTCCTGCCCATCGGGGCCAACCCACCACATGGCCTCTTTCTTCGGGTCGGCGGCCCATTTGCCAACCACATCTACCGCGAAGTTGAAATGCTCCGGCACGTCCCAATGAAAGTTCTGGCGCTCGGCCTCATAGTCAGTCATGTTCGTCTGGACAGGTGCCATCTCGCGTATCCTCCTTATTCAACGAACCGCGCTCTGCCGCACGATGCCGTGCGGCGTCTTAGCTTCTCAGGAGATTACTCGTAGTATAGCGCGCCTTCTGCTGAGCGGCAACCGTTGTGATAAGAGGAACATGGGAGGCATGAAGTATTTTAAGCTCCACAAGGAGAGCCTATGGCAATTCCATTGCTGCTGCTGATCTCTGGCCCGCCCGGCGCGGGGAAAACCACCCTGGGAACGCGGCTTGCTCACGATCTGGGCCTGCCCTTTTTCAACAAGGATGGCATCAAAGAGACGTTGTTTGATACGCTTGGCTGGAAGGACCGGGCATGGTCCAGGCAGCTTGGTGTCGCCAGCACAGCACTGCTGTTCTATTGCATCGAGCGGCACCTGGAGGCCGGGCAATCGGTGGTGGCCGAGAGCGCCTTCCAGGCGACCTATGATGCGCCCAGGCTGGAGGCGTTGCGGCAACACTATCGTGTTCGTGTGCTGGAGGTTTTTTGCATGGCAGCGCCAGAAGTGCTGCTGGCGCGCTTTCAGCAGCGCGCCCAGAACGGCCAGCGCCATCCTGGGCATGGCGAGCAGGCGCAGGTGGAGGAGTTGCGAGCCAATCTGCTCAAAGGAGTGTATCAACCGATCAGCGCAGAGGGTGCGATGCTGACCATCGATACGACTGACGTGGCAACGCTGGAGTATCAACGCCTCTTCCAAGAGATTTCCCTCGCTCTCCTTGAGAGCGAGGGAGAACGAATGCCATGATGGGGTATCTGAATTAGCCACTCAGTCGAGGAGTTGTACCAGATGGATGGGGCTGCCGCTGAGCGTGATGCTCACGGTCACCGTATCTGAGGGTTGCCCATTGGAGTCCAGATATTCGATCTGCCACCAATCATTGCCAGGCGTCGCGTTGTAATTGGCGGGGATTGAGACAGGCAAATGCAACCAGAGGGCATTATAATAGTAATTGGTGGCATCGATTTCTGTCCCATTGCTGCCAGCGACGGTGCGTACCCAGGAGGGAAACTGGACGGGATTGTTGCTGGGGTCCAGAATCCTAATGTAGACATTTCCGCTGGCGTCGCCTGGATCAAAGAGGCTGAAGTTGAGCGTCTTGCCGGCGTAGGCTGCTGGAATCTCGCCCAGGTCAAAGAGCGCGTTAGTGCCGGTCTTGTTGAAGTAGACGCACTCGTCGTTCCAGGCCCACATGCGTACGCCGGTGGGCGGTAGGTTGCCGTTTGTATCTGTTACTTTGACAGCATACTGATGATAGCCGTAATAGCCTGTCGTTTCCAGCGCCAGACGATAGGTGCCTGGGTTAGTAATGATATACGGCTTATCAGTTCCAGTGATCGGAAGCGGATGCCAGTTTTTCACATACGATGGGGTTGCTACGCAGGTTTGTGCCTGAGGATCAAAAGCCTGACCGGTACACCCATGTTTGCTAAGATCGCCAGCGTAAAAATCAAGCGAAGCTGGGGCGAACTTGGTCAGCAGGGTATCAGCGCTGCGCTCAAAGGGCAGCGGCGCCGAGTACAAGGAATAGGCCATCTGCAAATATTCATTTGGCTGATCGGTCTTGCACCCGCCTGTGCTGAACGTTGGGTCATTACAGGCATCTCCCAGATCCTCAGGGGTATTAGCATACAGTTGCAATGGAGGATCGAAGGCCGGGTTGTAGATCTGTATTTCTACTGGTGCGGTGCCTGGAGGAACGACAATCTCATAATTGTACCCAGTTATCCCTTGATAGCCGGTGAAGCCTGAAGGTTGCAGATCGGAATTGGGTTGGTAGGTGGGCCATTGAGGGTGGTTCGTTGTAGCGCCAGAAGAAGGCCAGCGATTAATCGTATAGATGCTGGAACTGGCATCGGTGGTGGTTTTGGCATCTCCGGGGCCTTCCTCCCATTTGGGAGTATAGGCGTCACCGTGATCTTTGACTTCATAGGGACCATTGACCCGCGCCCAGAAGTATTGCAGCGGATTTTTTGTGATGGGATCGGTATCGATCTCGTCGCCAAAGTAGGAGGAGCGGGCGCCCAACTGGATCGGGGGCAAATATTGGGCGGCAGCCGTTCGTGAGACAATAGTATTGCTCAGATTGGGAGCTACATAGGCCAGGAAGAAGACGTCTGCCTGCGTGGTGACGGTCACTTCAAGTTTATAGGGGTTGACTGAATCCTGTACGGGCGTAGCGCCAATCTGGCCCATGCTCACCGGGCAGTTGGTAACACCATTCTGCTTGACGGCGGCACAGACACGCTCGACGGCATTGTGTCCATCCGGCGAGGGCGGGTTACTGGTGCTGTCAAAGTAGTTGGGCATATAGAGCGCGCCGGCCAATGCGCCCGCCTCTGCGGCGCGCTCGGCCTGGGCCGTCACGATAAATAAGCGCACGGAATCAATAACTAATCCGAGCAGCAAGATCATAAAGAGGACGAGAAAGGCGATAATGACAAGGGTTTGGCCGCGCTGACCGCGACGGGCCTGGTAATGGGTGCGAAGAACCTGACCTGCTTTCATCGGATGACCCCTTCAGGCGAACCGGCTCGCGTCTCGTCAGCGTCCTACCATCTCTTGGGGCAACTCCTTCTGCATAAATGATGCGGCTGTGTTCCCTTTGTACGCTGATGATCTTTCCATGTGGTAGCAACGTTCGAGTTGCACTGAAGTAACACAAGACAGGCTGTAACGGCTTGCTCTGACTCCTCAAGTTGATGAGAAAGGATGATGTTGATGCTTGCTCAGCCCGCTGGAAACCTGCATCCGCTGGTGGTGGATGTGTTGCTGACGCCCGCTGAGGCTGGCAGCGAACTGGTGGCCGGGCCGACGTCGGTGGCGATGGTGATCGATGTGATACGCGCGACCACAACGCTTTCCGTGATCTTTGATCGCGGGTGCGCACGCGTGCTGGTGGCAGGCGATATTCCGGCAGCACGGGCGTTTGTGGCTGGCGCCGCCGACTCTTATCTGCTGGCAGGCGAGGTCGGCGGCGTGCGCCCACCCGGCTTTGATCTGGGCAACTCGCCGGTGGAGATGGCAGCGGCTGAACTGGCCGGGCGCGAGATCGTCTTTAGCACCACCAACGGCACACGGGCGCTGCGCGCGTGCGCCGGGGCGCGGGCGATCCTGGCCGGATCGCTGCGCAATGCTGAGGCCGCCTGTCGAGTCGCGCTCAGCCGTGTAGAGCCGGCCTCTCATCCTCGCTCAACTGCGCAGCCCGCTGCAACGTCGGCGGAAGCTGGAGTTGAGACCGCCAGCGAAGCGCTCGGAGATCGAGAAGAGCGGGCGGCTGGCATCGTGCTGGTCTGTTCGGGGCGTATGGGACGCCCGGCGGTAGATGATACGCTCTGTGCCGGGATGCTGGTGGAGTACCTAGAACGCCTGGCTCCCGGCTACGGCTATGCGCTGCAATTACGCGATGGTGCGCGCCTGGCGCGGGCGGTGGCCGCCGGGACGGCCTCGGTCTACGATCTGCTCTGGCAGTCTGCTGCTGGTCAGGCGGTGGTGAAGGTGGGCCTGGAACCTGATCTAGCGCTCTGTGCCGAACTGAATGCCAGCGAGAGTGTGCCAATAGTCGTAGGGAGCGTGTCGGCGGGATTGCTCGTGGTGGAGCGAGCAGCTGGATGAGCACTCAGGCATTATCAATGCCTGAGCCGCCATGCTGTTCCAGAATCTGCCGGGCTACACGCATCTGGTCAGCGGGATTGCGTCCACTGAAATGCAGACCGATAGCGGTCTGTTTCTTCAGGCGCTCCAGTTCGCGTGCCCATTTTCGCCACTCCCACGACCCCAGCAGGATTCCTAGCAGCGCGCCGACAGCGCCCAGAATGAGCATCCAAGACCAGACAGGCGCAATGTTGGGTGCATTCAGGAAGAGCGCGATAACCCAGCCGATCACCGCGCCTCCCAAAGCGCCCACCGCAAACTCCGTGCAGATGATAATCCAAATGGCGATGGCGCGATCCGCTACCAGTTCACGCGGCGAGAATTGGGCAGGGGCATCCATCGAAAAGGGACTGGAGGAGGGTTCCTCAGGGCGCAGCAATATTGCTTCGCGTGGCGTGAAGCCAGCGCGGCGTAATTCATCAAGCGCCTCGCGTGCCTGGACTTCTTCCTCAAACACCACAAGCATGTCAAAGCGATCCCTGGTCAGGTTGTCTGAGAATTGCCGCTTTGGGTCGTTCACAACGATCCCCCCTGCCTCTTCTGCTGGCTGGCGCCAAAGAAGATTTCTGCAACTCACGGGCCACGCAGTTCTTCAGCGCCTGTGATGGCCGCGATGTTCCATTGCAGAAAACCTGCCAGGATTCCTTTCCAGGCAGGGAGCAGCAGGGATTAGTTCGCCAGGGACAGTGGAGCGAGCGCCCGCAGCGTTTCGAGGATGCCAGGAA
>CAZFWN010000009.1:58387-64936 GCA_964522745.1 uncultured Ktedonobacterales bacterium | reverse complement strand
GTATCTGGCGCGCGCTTTCTGCTCTTGTGTGAGGGGCTAGCTCTCGATAATATCGACTGAGTTGAGCCGGTCACCAGGCTGGCGGTCACGCTGCGGGTCGCGCTCGCGGATAGCTTCGGCCACTTCCATGCCAGAGACGACACGACCAAAGACGGCGTGCTTGCCGTTCAGGTGTGGCGTTGGGCCGTAGGTGATGAAGAATTGGGAGCCGTTCGTGTTGGCGCCAGCGTTTGCCATTGAGAGGATGCCCTTGCCTTCGTGCTTGAGTGCGAGGCCGCCGGGTTCGTCGGCGAACTTATAGCCGGGGCCGCCCATGCCGGTTCCGGTTGGGTCGCCGCCCTGGGCCATGAACCCTTTGATGACGCGGTGGAAGGTTGTGCCGTCATAAAAGCCGTCGCGCGCCAGGGCCACAAAGTTGTTGACGGTATGGGGTGCCTGCGCCGCGAAGAGTTCGATCTGAATGTCGCCCTTGTCGGTGTGCATGATGGCAGTATACTTCTTTGAAGGGTCAATCTGCATCTCTGGTGCTTTGCTATATTGCTTTGCCATATCGATTACTCCTGCCTTTCTGCTGGTCTTTTTCATCAGGGCGCCCTCTCGGTTGAGGGGAGAGGGCGCCTGAAACGAAACCTCGTTCTTCCTGTAGCAATAGCGAGGCCAGTGCTACTTTGTGGGCGTTGCTGTGACCGTCGGTGTCGTGGCAGTCGGCGATGCCGTTGAAGTAGCTGTCGGCGTAGGTGTTGGTGGCAGCGATGGTGGTCCATCGACGGCCATTACAATGACGCGCAGCATCTTATCCCCAGGGTTGATATTGTTGGCAACATCGATGCCTTTGACCAGATTGCCAAAGAGCGTGTACTTGTGGTTTGGGAGTTGATTCTTGGCGTTGTCATTGTTGGTGTCGATGAAGAACTGGCTCCCGCCAGAATTGGGCTGGCCGGTATTTGCCATTGCCAGCGCGCCAGTAATGTACTGCTCATTCTGATTGAGTTCATCGTTGATAGTATAGCCAGGGCCACCGGAGCCGTTCCCGCTTGGGTCGCCGCCCTGAATCAGATCCAGCGTAGCGACAGTGCCGCTTGCATCCGTCTGGCCTTTGCGCTCGACGCGATGGAAGGCCAGGCCATCATAGTAGTGGTGATTTGCCAGGTAGATAAAGTTGTTGACGGTGGTAGGCGCCAATGTTGGATCAAGCTCCAGCAGCATAAAGCCTTTATTCGTATTGACTCCGACGCAATAGACTTTCTTCTGGTCGATGACCATTGGCGGCGCGCTGGTATAGCTGCGCTGGATATTGGCGCTGTCAGGGATGGGGGCGGTGGTTTGCAGATACTTGGCGACTGCCTGGCAGGGCGATTTGGCCGCAGAGGCGGGCAGCACGGGATAGACGCGAGCCACCGGGGGCTTAGGCGCAAATGGGCCAATCTGCTTTGCGTAGAGGGTATAGCCAATGGTAGCTACGATAATCAAAAACAGGAGGGTCAACCCTACCGGGTATCGGGCGAAGATATTTGAGCGCTCACGCACAGGACCGCGCCTGGTGGGCGCACGGCGCCGGACGACTGGCACCTCCTGTTGTGTGCTATGTGCGCGCTGCACCCGTGCAGCGCGCTTCGCGGCGGCGCGCTTGTCGATTGTTTTGGGCATGAAGCGTCTGTTTCCTCTCGTCTTCCCAAGGTGCGGGTGATAAGTTCGGGCGCGCCCGGCAAGCTTTGCCGTCGCGGCGCGCATGCCATATAATACTCTTTGTGATGCCACTGGTCAAGGCAAGGGGTTCCCGCGCCTCGTTCTGGTCTTAGGTTTCTCTAAGATAGAACGAACAGCACACCATGACTAGCTTCATTGACTAGCTTCATTTTTGACTTTTTTCTATGAACGAAAAGATACAAGCCACGCTCAACTCACTGCCCACGCGCCCAGGGATTTATCTCTTTAAGGATGAGGCGGGCCAGTTGCTCTATGTCGGCAAGGCAACCTCTCTGCATCAGCGCGTGCGCTCGTACTTTGCCGAGAGCACAGATCTTAGCCCGAAGAATCGCAGCATGGTTGCGAAGATCGCTGATATTGAATTTATTGTGGTCGGCAGCGAGGTTGAGGCGCTGATTCTGGAATGCAATTATATCAAAGAGTATCGGCCCAAGTATAACGTGCTGCTGCGGGATGATAAGAATTATCCCTATATCAAGGTCTCGCTGACCGAAGATTTTCCGCGCGTCTATCGGGTGCGTTCTTACAGGCAGGATGGCAATCGGTACTTTGGTCCCTATCCCAGCGCGGGAGCGGTGGATGCCACGCTCGACCTGTTAAACAAGCTTTTTGCCTATCGCACCTGTCGGTATGATGCCTCGGCCTGGGCGCCCCCACGCGGCCAGGAGGCGCAGCCGGGGTGGAAGCCGAAGTATCTGCCACGCCCCTGCACCCAATATTACATTCATCGCTGCGGCGCGCCCTGTGTCGGCAAAGTCTCCAGGCAGGAATATGACGGGGTAATTCGTCAGGTGCTGCTCTTTCTGGAGGGCAAGCACGAGCAGGTGCTAGAAGATGTGAAGCGGCAAATGGATGAGGCTGCCGAACATCTGGAGTTTGAGCGGGCGGCGGCGCTGCGTGACCGGGTGCGCGCGGTGGAGCAGGTGTTGGAGAAGCAAAAAATCATTACGACGACTGGCCCTGGCGATCAGGATGTGGTGGCGCTGGCCGGCGCGGATGATGAGACCTGCGCGCTGGTCTTCTTTTTCCGAGGAGGCAAGCTGGTGGGCCGCGAGTATTTCTTGATGCAGGGCACCCGAGATACCAGCGCGAATGAGATCATGGAGTCGTTCCTCCAGCAATTTTATGATACGGCGCAGCATGTGCCGCATGAGTTGGTGCTGGAACATGAGCCGGACGATCTGGGAGCGCTGGAAGGCTGGCTGCGCCAGAAGCGTGGTGCAGCGATTACGATCACGGTTCCCAAGCGCGGTGATAAGAAGCGCCTGGTGGAGATGGTGGCGCAGAATGCCCAGGAGGTGCTGGAGCAGCAGCGCATCAAGTGGCTTTCCGATAGTCAGAAGACAGCGATGGCGCTGGAGGAGATTCAGCAAGCGCTCAATCTGCCTTCGCCGCCGCACCGCATTGAGTGCTACGACATCTCGAATATTCAGGGCACGTCTTCGGTTGGGGCGATGATTGTCTTTGAGCAAGGCCGCCCAAAATCCAGCGATTATCGCCGCTTTCGTATTAAGTCAGTGGAAGGAGCGAATGACTACGCCAGCCAGCAGGAGATGCTGCGCCGACGCTTCAAGCGCGGCCTGACAAAAGACGGGGCAGACCAGGAGGAAGCGGCAGATGCGCAGGTTGCGGCGCTGCTGGCAGAGGTCGAGGCTGCTCAGGAAGAGCAGGAACAGACTCCTGATGAGCCGGCTCAGGCCACCGCGCGCCCTGCAACTAGTGGGCAGGCTTCAGCCGAGAGTTGGGCTATGCTGCCTGAGTTAGTGGTCATTGATGGCGGGAAGGGCCATGTGGCTGCCGCGCTGGAGGTGTTGCAGTCGCTGGGCATTGACTTGCCGGTGGTGGGCATCGCTAAGGAGGATCATAGCAGCACCAGCCAGTATGAGGAATTGTGGCTGCCTTTTGCGGCTGAGCCGTTGATTTTGCCGCGCGGCTCGCAGGGTCTCTACCTGATGCAGCGTATTCGTGATGAGGCGCATCGCTTTGCGATTACCTATCATCGGCAGGTACGCTCTGGCAAAACATTTACGTCGCTGCTGGATGAAATTCCTGGTATTGGTCCCAAGCGCAAGAAGGCTTTGCTGCGCCATTATGGTTCGGCGCGGGCGATTAGCCAGGCAAGTGTCGATGAGTTGGCCTCGCTTGAGGGGATGACTCGTGACGCTGCCGAGCGCGTCAAAGAATTTATTGGTGCGCGCCAGACAGGGGAGTGAACCTGGCGGGCTTCTGTGTAATTGTTTGCGTACTTGATTGCAGAGGGGCTTGTGCCCTACAATCAAGTACGCAAAGCATATGCGTTCTGTTCGCATGGCTTTTGCGTTATCTCTAACAGAGGAATGGAGCAAAAGCACGATGCCTGATCCACATAAGGGCCTGGCGGCGGGGGAACTGGCGCCAGAATTCACTTTGATGCCGGCATTGGGCGAGACGCCAGTGCGCCTCGCTGATTATCGCGGAAAGTGGGTGGTTCTCCTCTTTTTTCGAGGTTTGATATGAGCTAATTGCCGCCGGCATTGGGCGCAGTTGCGCTCGGAATCAACGAAATTGACCGATCAGGGGGCGGTGATTCTGGGCATCGTTGGTGATTCCCGCGAGAAGATGGCCGCCTACCTCCAGCAAAATCCGCTGCCGTTCCAAATGTTGATCGATGAGGACCGGCAGGTGATGAAGCAGTTTGAGGTGTATAATCGCCTGAATTGGGATGCCTATCGTCTGGCGCACCCCAGCGCGTTTCTGATCGACCCGCAGGGGCAGATACGCTATTCCTTCGTGGCTTCTAACCAGTGGGACTGGCCGCGCACAGAGGTGCTAGTGGATGAACTGGCGAAGCTGCGGGCGGTGGAGGCGGCGAAGGTGCAGCCGGATTGACTTTTATCCGGCCCAGTCGTCTGAGGTCTTATGATGAGATAATCGCTGGTTGCTCTAACGTTATACTAACACTCTTTGTGCTATAATATCTGAGCAGGGGATGTGTGAGAACACCATCCGCCTTGATTTATCGGCTGGAAACCGGGGGCATCCCTGCGATGTCTTCCGTTTCTGGCTGTCTTTCGATCCTGGTCGGGGAGGCTGATCAAAGATGCCAACGTATGAGTATGTGTGCCGCCAGTGTGGGCATCGCTTTGAAACCTGGCAACACATGACTGATGATCCGCTTACGGTCTGCCCAGAGTGCAATGGCTCGATTCGCCGCGTGCTGTATCCTGCCGGTATTGTGTTTAAGGGGTCAGGGTTCTACAAGACTGAGTATGGCTCCAGCGGTGGGAACGGAGCCAGCAGCCCAGCAGAGAGCAAGGGTGCGGCTGGAGCAAGCAAAAGCGGGAGCGAAACCGATAAGAGCGAGAAAACAGGCGGATCGTCATCTGGCAAGAGCGAGGGCACGAGCGGTTCGTCGTCGCCAGCGGCGGCGGCTGCGGACTAAAGGGAACGTGGGCAGAGGATGGTATGCGGGCGGTAATTCAGCGTGTCAGCCGGGCAGCGGTGCGAGTGGAGGGGGAGGAGGTTGGCGCTATTGGGCCAGGATTGCTTGTGCTTTTGGGCGTCGGGCAAGGGGATGGGCCAGGGGAGGCGAAGCTGCTCGCCGAGAAGATTACGCATCTGCGTATCTTCAATGATGCTGCTGGCAAATTCAATCTCTCGGTGTTGGAGGTGGGTGGGGGCGTGCTGGTCGTCTCGCAGTTTACCCTGTTTGCTGATACCCGGCGGGGACGTCGGCCCAGTTTTATCAGCGCTGGCGTTCCTGAGATAGCTGCGCCGCTCGTCGAGCGCTTTATGGAAGAGGTGCGCGCTTTAGGGCTGGAGGTGGCCGGCGGCAGGTTTGGCGCGCATATGCAGGTTGAACTGGTCAACGATGGGCCGGTGACGATTCTGCTGGATACCGAGGACTGGAAGTTACCGAGAAGTGGCAAAAGGGCGGAGAATCCGTAAAACCAGCCCGTAAAACCTCTTGCAAAATCGCTGTAGATGTGGTATAGTGCTAAGGCAATTGCGATAAAGCGATGCGACGACCAGGAGTAGTAGGTCAGTTTTTTCAGAGAGTGAGCCGGTTGGTGCGAGGCTCATACCTATGACCGAACTCGCCTGGGAGCAGCGAGGGTGAATGAAGTAGCCGTCGCCGGGTGGTCTCCGATAATGGGCCGCGTGAGTGGGTAGCTGTTCGGTGGAACTGATGCCGGCGCGCAGTGAAACCGCAGGAGTCTATTTGGGCCTGTGGCGCAGCTGGGAGCGCGTCTCAATGGCATTGAGAAGGTCAGGGGTTCGAGTCCCCTCAGGTCCACCGTTTACTGAGCCGGTATGCGCCGCTGAGCAACTACCAACACGGGTGGTATCACGGAGTAGCCCTTCGTCCCGACTGCGGGATGAGGGGTTTTTTTATTTGAGGAGGCTGCGCATGATTACGCGGACAAAGTACAAACCTGCGGAGATTGAGAAGAAGTGGCAGGAGCAATGGGCAACTCAGGGGATCTATTATGCCTCCGATAGTTCGCCCAGGCCAAAATACTATAATCTGGTGATGCTCCCCTACCCGTCTGGCGATCTGCATCTGGGCCACTGGTATAACTACACGGGTGTTGACGCGCATGGGCGCTTTATGCGAATGCGCGGCTGGAATGTGTCTCAGCCGATTGGCTTCGATGCGTTCGGACTGCCGGCAGAGAACGCGGCGATCAAGCGCAATATCCAGCCGCGTATCTGGACACTGAACAATATTGCGCAGATGCAGGAGCAGCTGCGGAAGATGGGTGCCGGCTGGGACTGGCCGCGCGAGATTATTAGCTGCCTGCCAGATTATTACAAGTGGACGGAGTGGCTGTTCCTGCAATTTTATAAAGCGGGCCTGGC
>CAZFWN010000009.1:20759-58287 GCA_964522745.1 uncultured Ktedonobacterales bacterium | reverse complement strand
ATTATTACAAGTGGACGGAGTGGCTGTTCCTGCAATTTTATAAAGCGGGCCTGGCCTATCGCACGAAAGCGCCAGCAAACTGGTGTCCCAATTGCAATACGACACTGGCAAATGAGCAGGTGGTGAATGGAGCTTGTGAGCGCTGCGGTACGCCGGTGATTCGCAAGGAGATCGATCAATGGCTGTTTCGCATCACGAAATATGCGGATGAACTGCTGGATTTCTCCGAGCTGAGCTGGCCGGAGAAGACGGTCACGATGCAGCGCAACTGGATCGGACGCAGCGAGGGCGCTGAGATTCGCTTTGTGGTGCAGGCTGGGACTGAGCGAGTAGAGATTCCGGTCTTTACGACGCGCCCGGACACGATCTTTGGCGTCACGTTCTTTGTGCTGGCGCCGGAGCATCCACTGGTGGAGCGCATCACGACGCCGGAGCGGCGCACGGCGGTGGAAGCCTATATCGATCAGGCGCGCCGTGAGACGGAGATTGAGCGGCTGAGTACGGAGAAGGAGAAGACCGGCGTTTTCACCGGCGCCTTTATCACGAATCCGGTCAGCGGCGAGCAGGTGCCTGTCTGGATCGCAGATTATGTGCTGATGGGGTATGGCACCGGCGCAGTCATGGGCGTGCCGGCGCATGACCAGCGCGACTTTGAGTTTGCTCGTAAGTTCAATCTGCCGATTCGCCAGGTGATTGTGGGGGCTGGAGAAGAGCCGAGCGATCCGGCGACCTGGACAGAAGCAAAAGCGGCGTATGGCGCGATGATCCAATCCGGGCAATTTGATGGGACGCCACCGGAAGAGGCCATCAAGGCGATTACGCGCTATTGCGAAGAAAAGGGGATTGGGAAATACGCGGTCAATTATCGGCTGCGCGATTGGCTGGTGAGCCGGCAGCGCTACTGGGGATCACCTATCCCGATTATCTATTGTCCGAAGGATGGCATGGTGCCGGTGCCAGAGGAAGACCTGCCGGTCCTGCTGCCAGAAGAGGTGCAGTTTAAGCCAACTGGTGAGTCGCCGCTGCGCTATGTCAGCGAGTTCCTGAATACGACCTGTCCTGTGTGTGGCGGGCCTGCCACGCGGGAGACAGATACGCTGGATACGTTCCTGTGTTCGTCGTGGTACTTCCTGCGCTATATGGATGCCCATAACGAGCAGGAGGCATGGGACCAGGAGAAGATTGCGAAGTGGCTGCCGGTAGATATGTATATCGGCGGTGCTGAACACGCGGTGATGCACCTGCTGTATGCGCGCTTTTTTGTCAAGGCGCTGCGCGATATGGGGCTGCTGAACTTCAACGAGCCATTCAAGCGACTGTATCATCAGGGCACGGTGCTGGGGCCGGATGGGCAGAAGATGTCTAAGTCGCGGGGCAATGTGATTGCGCCTGATGATGTGGTGGGCGTCTATGGCGCTGATGCGGTGCGCTGTTATCTGATGTTTATGGGGCCGTTCGATCAGGGCGGACCCTCGAATATTCAAGGGATTGAGGGTGTCTGGCGCTACCTGAACCGGGTCTGGAATCTGGTGCTGGATGCTGCTGAGGGATTTAGCACACCAGGCATTCCTGGGACGGATGCCGGACGCGAAATCGAGCGAACGGCGCATAAGTCCATTAAGCGCGTGACGGCTGAGTATGAAGGGCTGCGCTTCAACACGGCGCTGGCTGGGCTGATGGAGTTTACCAACGCGCTGATGAAGGCGCGCGAGACCGAGGCGATTCGGACGGCTGAGTTCCGCCAGGCGATTGATCTGCTGCTGCTGCTGCTGGCGCCGCTGGCCTCGCACATCACGGAGGAATTGTGGCAGCAGATCGGCCACAGCGAAAGCATCCATAGCCAGCCCTGGCCGGCCTATGATGAGGCGCTGACGCGGGATGCGATTGTGACGGTGGTGGTGCAGGTCAATGGTAAGGTGCGCGATAAGCTGGAGGTGGCTGCCGATGCCAGCGAAGACGAGGTGCAGGGGCTGGCGCTGGCGAGCGAGCGGGTGAAGGCCCACCTGGGCGGACGCGAACCGAAAAAGGTGGTCTATGTGCCTGGGAAGCTGATAAATCTGGTAGGATGAAATTTACATCGTAATAAGACTGTCCTTTTGGGCAGGGGAAGACTGGTCCATTGTACAGGGTGATGGGCCAGTCTTTTTTATACACTGGCTATAGTTGACCGAAAAAGTCAACTATAGCCAGTGCTGATGCTATTTGGTTGGAAGCAGGTGTACCAGGCGCTATGGTCCAGGCTTGTCATCGCCCTGGAGCGCGCCGCGAGCATGCCCATTTATTATATCGCTTCAAGATGCTTTTGCCCTTGCGCTCGCCCCTGGCTTCTGGTAAGATGAAATTGTAACCAACCGGATAGCATCGGCAGGGCGTATTCTTCATCGACACCTCTATTTCTGTTGAGAAGGAGCAAAATATGTCCGATTCCCAGGAACACCCGGTGACGACTGAAACTGCTACAGCAGTCCAAGAACCTCCACGCACACCGACCTATCAAGGCCCCTGGTTCCGACGACTCATCGAGCGCAGTATTGATAGCCAGAACTGGCTGGAAGGCTTTAGCGATGGGTTGCAGAGGTTTGTCGGCGGCACGTTTAAGGTTGGTGGTCCGCCAGTGCGCTGGCTCAAAAATCTTTCGCATGGCGTCTGGTTTGGTCATCCGATGCACCCGGCGGTGACGGATATTCCCATTGGAGCCTGGGTGGGTACGCTGATCCTCGATATTATCTGGCTTATTGAGCGTAATTCTGCTCCCGATACGGCGAAAACCCTGGCGCTGGCCTCAAATATTCTCGTGATCATTGGTCTGGTGGGCGCGCTCCTCTCGGTGCTATCTGGCACGATTGATTGGAACGATACGTATGGCAAGGAGCGTCGGGTTGGCATTACACATGGGATTGTGAATACGGTTGCGACGCTGCTATATGTGCTGGCGCTGGTTTTTCGGCTGACCGATCATCCGTTTCGAGGCTTTCTTGTCTCGACGGTGGGTCTGGTCATCTTGCTGCTGGGGGCGTATCTGGGCGGTGAACTGGTTTTTGGCAAGGGGACGCAAGTGAACCATACGGCCTGGCAGGAGATGCCAGAGGATTTTGTGGAGGTAGCGGAGGAGACAACGATTGAGGAAGGGAAGATGCAGCGCGTGCAGGCCAATGGGACGCCGGTGCTGTTGGTACGTCTGAAGGGGACGATCTACGCGATTGCTGCTACCTGCACGCACGCGGGTGGCCCGCTGGATGAAGGATCGCTGGACGGCGATATAGTCTCCTGCCCCTGGCATGGCTCGCGCTTCTGTGTGCGCAATGGTGAGGCGCGCGGCGGGCCGGCCACGTTCCCACAGACACGCTTTGAGGTGCGCGTGCGGGCGGGAAAAGTTGAGGTCCGGCGCGCATAATATCTGGCAGATAGCTGGCAGAGTCCCTCTCTTATGCAGGGTGGGGACTCTGCTTTTGCCCATTTCTCTTGCAGTCCTGCTCTCTATCTGCTATGCTGAAGGCGATGATTGCGGCGGCGCCTGAGCGCGCTCTTGAGTTAAGAGTGTCTATTGGCGGCTCGTGTGTTCTTTGCTGTTTGGGCGTTGTGTGCAATCTTTTTGTGTTCTGAAGAAACGATGTTTCACCTCACGCACAATCAGGTTGATTCAGAGCGGCATCACAAATTGTCAACGCAGACATGGAGGCGTGAATGGCGATCAGCAGAAGAATACCGGCACAGATCAAAGGCGGCCTTGATCCCGTTGAGTTGTACCGAACGATGGCGTTAGCACGCGCCCTCAATGATCTCTTAAAGATTCGCAAGACGCAGAGCAAATTCCCTTTTTATATCGGCTGCGCCGGGCATGAGAGTATTGCCGCATTGGTAGCGGCCCTCGATGATGAGGACTGGCTGGCGCTCTACTATCGTGATCTGGCCGGCTGGCTCCAGCGGACAAAGGATGTCTATGGTCCGCTGCGCGAGGCGTATTCGCGGGCGACTGGCCCGATGTGCGCCGGGCGCAATATGCCCTCGCATTATAGCAGTCGCCAGTTTCATATTTTGCCCGCCTTTAGCGAGGTGTCGGGACTGGCGCCTTTTGCAGGTGGCGTTGGCTTTGCTTTTAAGCGCGATGGCAGCAAGCGCATCGTGGCATTCTGTACTGGCGATGGTGGCGTGGCAACCAATGACTTTAACGTGCTGTTCCGCCAGGCGACGGTGCATAAACTGCCGGTTTTGATCGTGGTCGAGAATAATGGCTGGGCTATTACCACCCATCATGACGAGAAGGCGCCGATTCAATGGGCCGGCGATCTGGTGGAGTGGGCGCAGGCGGCTGAAGCCATTGCTGTCAATATTGATGGTACGAACGCGCTGGAAACCTACGAGAAGACGCGCGAGATTGCCGAACAGTTGCGCGCAGGCAAAGGTCCGGCGCTGATTCACCTGCATATGGGATTGCTTGATCCCCATTCCAGCAGCACCGATATTAAAGCGTACCGGGCGGCGGATGAGATCGAGGATACGTTTGCGCATAAGGATCCGCTCAAGAACACGGCGAGGGTGCTGCTGGAGAAGGGCTATCTGACGGAAGTGCAGGTGGCTCAGATACAGAAGGAAGCGAAGGATGAGGTTCGCCGGGTGGAGGAAGAGGTGTTGAAGGAGCCAGAGGTGAGCGGTGATCGGGTGCTTCAATATGTGCTTGAGTTGCCCGGGTATGAAGGCCAGGTGCCCTCTGACAACCGGCGTCGGATGAATATGCTGGCGGCGATCAACGAGGCTCTGGTGGAGATGCGCAAGCGCGATCCCGGCTTTTTTGTCTACGGCCAGGATGTGGGCAGCCCGCGTGGTGGCGTTTTTGGCGCGACACAGGAGTTGGTGAAGCAGTTTCCAGGCACGGCTATCAGCAGCCCGCTTAATGAGCAGGTGATCGTTGGCATTGCGGCAGGCGCGAGTATGGCCGATGGCCGCCCGCGCTGCGGGGAAATTCAGTTCGTCGATTATCATCAATCCTCGGCGCAGACGCTGCGGCTGGGAGCGCGGATTCTGTATCAAAGCGTGGGCGATTGGAACTGCCCGATGCTGCTGCGGATGAAATCCGGCAGTGGTGGGGGGGGGCCGATCTCGGATGCTGGCAGCGGTGGCGGCGCGTTTGGGCACTCGAATGCCGGTGAGCAGTGGTTTACCGATATTCCGGGCTTGATCACGATCTGTCCCAGCACGCCCTATGATGCCAAAGGGCTGCTGATTGAGGCTGGGCGTTCTCCCTCGCCGGTGGTCTATCTGGAGCGTGGCCGCCTTTATCGCTCGGACCCGCCCAAGGGGCCAGATGGGCAATTTATCCCGGAGCTTGCGAGGCTCTGGGAGGTGCCAGACGGATACTATACAGAGCCAATCGGCAAGGCGCGGCGTATTCGCTTGGGGCACGGCCCCTCGGCGCTGGCGATTGTTTCGTGGGGCACGATGGTACTGGAATCGGCCATTGCGGCATCGCGCTTTTTGGCGGAGCATCCGGGGCAGTCAGTGGAGATTGTCGATCTACGCACGCTCATGCCTATGGATGAGGAAACGATTGCTGCGGCGGTGCGCGAGGCCAACCGGGTGATTGTTGTTACCGAGGAGGCCGATCTGGCGCCATTTGGGCGGCATGTGCATTCCTGGATCACCCAGAAACTCTTCTGGGATCTCGACAGCACGCCTGAGGTGGTGACTGCCCTGCCCGCGCCGGCTGCGCCCTACAATGCGCCTGAAGAAGTGGCTTTCTATCCGACGGCGCAGGACATCTATCAGATGATTATGCGGCTGGTGAGGGAATAGCCAGAAGGCTACAAAAGGCTGTTCCCGGCGAGAGGTGCGATTGGCCGCTCGGTCAATCGCACCTCATATTTTTATCTGCAACTTTCATTGGGGTAATGCGTATTCTTGACAGAAACGCAATTTCTGATTACAGTACCCTCAAAGGGATAGGAGGGCGTGAGGGTGGCACACGTAGGAGCAATGGTCGCCCGATTAGCAACAGGGCGATTCAGCGGGGCATCCCGCAGAGCCGAAGATGATCGCTGGCGAGGGAGCGCATCCATGACCGGCACGATAGAGCATGTCGAGGATACTGCGCTCGTGCGCCGCACACTCGCTGGCGAGCAGGATGCGTTTGCCCAGTTGGTCGAGCGCTATAAAGACCCGGTGTATCATGTGGCCTATCGCATGCTGAGCAATGCTGCTGAGGCGGAGGACGTGGCGCAGGAGACGTTTGTGCGCGCGTTTACCCAACTTGGCACATATAAGCCTGAGCATCGTTTTAGCACCTGGCTCCTCTCTATTGCCTCGCATCTAGCAATCGATCAGTTGCGCCGCCGGCGTTTTCTGGCACTGCCGCTCGATGAGGTGCCCTTCCTTGAATGGCTGGCCGATGATGAGACTGGCCCGGAGGAAGCGGCCCTTGTGGATGAGCAGCATGATGAGATGCAACATCTGATTGGCAAGCTTCCTGCAAAGTATCGGGCGGTGGTAGTGTTACGCTACTGGCAGGATCTGTCCTATGAGGAGATTGCGACTGCACTGAGTCTGACGCCGGCGCTGGTGAAGGCAAGACTACACCGGGCACGCGAGCTTCTAGCCCGCCATCTCAAGGAGAATGAGCAGGAGGATGGCTATCATGCGCTGCCGGCAAGTTAAGGGCATGTTGCCTGCCCATTTTAATAAAGAACTCTCTGAAGCAGATCGCCGCATCCTTGAGACGCATCTGGCCGCCTGTTCTTCTTGCCACACACACTGGCGAAAACTGTATTCCGCCGAAGTGTGGTTGGTGAGGGCTTCTCAGCAAACGTCCGTCAAGCGTGGCCCTTCAGTTGATTTTACGGCGTCGGTTATGGCGAGTATTGTCGCTCGCCAGCAGCAGAACGCTGCCAGCCAGCAAGCCCAGCCTGGGGGCGCTCCGGCGCGGAATGTGCAGCAAGATGAGGGTCAGGCGCCCTTTCTTCTGCCGCTTGGTCCCTGGTTCAATTGGGAGGCGAATCCGCCGGGCATTGGGAACCCATCGACTCGCGTGCTGCTCTCCAGTGCTTTGCTGATCTTGCTGCCGGTCATGGTGGGCGTGATTGCATTTGGGGTGCTGCTGACACAACCAGCCCTGGCGGGTCAACTTTTCGTTTGGGTGACGACTGCGCTGGCAAATGTGGTAGCTGGCCTCTACTCATTTATCGGATCGATCTCTGCGCTTGCTGATAATCAGTTGCTCCTGGCGGGTGTTGCTGCTGGATATGTCGCCCTCGCGGTACTCTGGTTCCGCCTGATGCGTCATCCGGCGGCAGTTCGTGAGGAGGTGGAATCATGAGACGCCGCCGGCCCGTGCTACTGGTGGGCGCGGCGTTGCTTTTTCTGTGCATCTGCGGCGCCCTGGCAATAGGCACGGGCGTTTATTTTGGCCTGGATCATCCCTGTAATCAGGGTGAGCAGCATGCTGTCGGTCCTGATAGGACCGTTCTTCCTGGGCAGCGGATGGGCGATATAACCGCGTGTGGCGGAAATGTGACCGTATTGGGGCATGTGACTGGTGATGTGGCCGCCTATGGTGGGCAGGTGATTGTAGCAGTGTCGGGGAGGGTAGATGGTGATATTAAGAGTTATGGTGGCGCAGTAGAGATCGCTGGAGATGTTCGAGGCAACGTGAGCAGCTATGGTGGCGGGGTCACACTCGATGGAACATCTCATGTGCATGGCGACGTCACAGCGTATGGCGGCAATCTGACCAGGGCGCCTGGCGCGCGTGTGGATGGCGACGTAGGAAAACAGCCTTCTGGTTCTGGATGGAATGCGCTCTCGTTCTTCGATCCTTTTGGCTTTACCTTTCCTCTCGTCCCCATTATTATTGGTGGTCTGCTTGCGGCGGCATTAGTTCATTGGGCGCCCCAGCGCACGCTGCGTGTTGGCGAGATGATGTTTGGAGCCTTGCCGCGCAGCCTGGCGATTGGAGCGCTAAGCTGGGTGTTGGGTCTGATTTTGGCAGTGATTCTGGCGCTGACTATTATTGGGATCCCCTTTACACTCTTGATCGTGCTGGTGCTGATTGCTGGCTGGGTGATTGGAAACGTGGCGGTGGGCTGGTTGATAGGCCGGGCGCTCTTGCATCGAATGAGCGCGCGTGACCATTCGCCTGTTATAGAGGCGGTGGTGGGCACGATAATTTTGCTCTTGCTTGAAGCCATCCCGTTCTTCGGGGTGTTGTTGAGCATCTTTATTGCGGTGGTTGGGGTCGGAGCAACGCTCCTGAGTCGCTTTGGCGCTCGCCGCTGGCGACCTTTCTCGCAGAGGTGGTGGGCTGCATAACAGGGCTGAAGAGAGAAACTGGAGGGGAGAGGAAAGGCATCCAGGATGAAGCTGGTGCTGGTTTCCTCTCCCCTCTTTATTATTCTCTTATTTTTGAAAACACAAGACAGCATATGACAACGTGTGATAGAATGCACTCGGTACTCTATAGTTGATGCTATAGGATGCCTATCTCGGCCTGGGGCGTTTGGTGGAGCAGTTGGGTGTGTCCACCTGTGTGCCAGATGCCGTTAAAGCTGGCGACGGACACATGATAGAGATTGAATTAACTGATCTGGCTCACGGTGGTGATGCGGTGGGCCGATACGAGGGACGCGCGGTCTTCGTTCCTGGCGGCATCCCCGGAGAATTGGTGCGCGCAGAAATCACCGAGGAACGTCGCGCCTATGCTCGCGCCCAGATCGTAGAAATCCAGCGGGCCTCACCAGACCGTGTGACACCGCGCTACCCCGATCTCAGCGAGACCGGCGGCTTCCAGTGGCAGCATCTGGCTTATCCTGGGCAATTGACCTGGAAAGCGCGTATTCTCCGCCAGCTCTTGATCCGCCTGGGGAAAGTGCCGAATCCCCCTGTGCAGCCAACCCAAGGAATGCCACCGGGTTCTGATGTCTGGCGCTATCGCACAGTGGCGCAGTTTGCGGTTGGTCTGGATGGGGCGATTGGTTTTCGCAAGGTTGCTAGCCATGATGTGCTGGATATGCAAGAATGTCCAATCGTCCATCCAGCACTGGATGAGATTTATCAGGGGGTGCGCTCCTGGCTGCTCAACCGATGGGGAGGGCAGGTCGGCCAGCATGTGGAGCGATTCACGGTGCGCGTGGCAGCCAGTCCCGCTGTTCCTGATGCCGCCCAGGCGCTCCTAAGCGTTGAGGCGCGGCCAGCCGCCGATCTAAGCGAGGTGAACGGGCCGCAGGGATTGGCGGAAACCTTGATGGCTTCCATTTCTGGACTGGCCGGGGTGGTAATTGTTGGGCTGGCTGGGGGCCGGGGGCGAGTGATTGTTGGGCAGGACCATTTGATTGAGCAGGTGCTGGGCCATCAGTTTCGCATTTCTGCTGGCTCGTTTTTCCAGGTGAACGCGACCCAGACTCCTGCGCTTGTGCAACGAGCTATTGGCTTGCTTCATCCCCGACGCACCGAGACCATTTTGGATGGCTATAGCGGCGTTGGGCTTTTCTCCGTCTTTTTGGCTGAGCGCGCTGCGCGGGTGGTGGCGGTGGAGTCTCAGCCAAGCGCGGTTGCCGATGCGCGCGTGAGTTCGACCTTAAACAACCTCTCGAACCTGAACGTGCTAGAAGGGGTGTTGGAGCGTGTGCTAGGACAACTGCAACATCAGAACGAACGCTTTGATGCGGTTTTAGTCGATCCCCCTCGCGCTGGATGTCATCCGCGCGCCCTTTCAACCCTGGTGACAATGGGGCCGCGCGCGCTGGTCTATGTCTCGTGTGACCCAAGCACCCTAGCCCGCGACGTTGCGCTCTTTACTTCGAGCGGTGCCTACCGCCTTGCTGCTGTCCAGCCAGTCGATATGTTCCCGCAGACCGCACATATCGAGAGCGTCTCATTGCTGGAACGAGTGCGGAGTTAGCTGGCTAGAGCCTGCTCAAAACAATATGGATCTGCCCTTCGTGACCTAGCATAGTTCCTGGTGGCGGAATCTGCTGGATGACATGACCGGGTGGCATGCCTTGAACACGCTGTTCCCCTAAGACCCGCAGCGCCAGATGTTGTCTGTCCAGCAGGTCGGCGGCCTCCTCAAAGGATTTGCCGATCAAGTCTGGCGCGCGCAGCCCGTGCATGGCGTTGAGTACCTCACCAAACCATCTCTTCATCTCTGCTTTTTGTTTATTGACGGCGTTGACGGCTTCACGCTCTTTGCCAGCGTTGATGCGCTGGCTAATCAGGTTTTGGATGGCGAAGGGATTGGGAACATCACGCATCTGAATCTTTTGCTGCTGGCCGGCGGTTTGGACCCGGACAGTGCCAAAGTCAAAGAGGCGGGCAACGGGTGAAGGAATGTCAACGATGATGTCTTGTATCTTGCTGTATTCGACAATGAGGCGGCCCTCAAAGAAGATAAAAGCCGCGCGGTCAATGTCGATGATGCGATGGGTGGTAATGATGTAAATATCATCGATATAGTCGATATAGCAATAGCCCACCCATCCCAGGCCGATCAGGGAGCCGATAACAAACACCGGCCAGAGGAAAAAGTGCAAGACCAGCGCAAGCACGATCATCAGGAGGACTATCAGCCCTCCAGGTGCCGCTCTGCGGAAAAAGACATAGGGATGGCGCTGAATGTAGCGAAGGGTGCGCTCCTCTGGAGCGTAGCGTAGTTTGCTGTTCAGACGCAGCGGCCCGCCAAATTTGCGTGCGGGGCCAATGATGGAGCCTGGCTTGGGAGGCGGATCAGGTGATTCTGGAACGGCGACGACGATAGGCTTTGCTAGCTCGTCAACGACCTTCCGCAAGGTTTCATCTTTAATTTGCGTATCGGCGGGCGCTTTGAGGGAGGCGCCATAGTGGCTCTGTGCCTCAATGATCTGGTCAACAGCGATGCGGGGGTTGGCAACATTCGTAAGTTGGATGGGGCCGGCAGCCGTTGGAATAACAATGTTGCCAAAGTCGAGGATATACGCCCAGAGGCTGCGTACATCCAAATAGACTTGTTGAATTTTATCAAGCGGCGCTTCTTCGCGTCGTGGTTGGAGCCAACCATGCGTGATGATAATACGCTTGTCAGTCAGAATATAGGCGGTATACCACCAGTCAGAGACATCGCTATAGGCCCAACGCAAGAGGAAGATGAAAAAGGAGATGCCGACGACTACCTCGAGAATGATCCAGAAGGGCGCATACCGAGGCAAAAGGATGTGGACGGTAATAATGCCAATCAGCGCGAGCAAGAACAGCAGGGCAGGCCAGCCAGGTTTGAAGAGAAACCACCAGTGTTTGTGTTTGATGAAGACGACTTTTTCGCCTTGCTGCTGCCCGGAGAATTGTGTCTTCGATGCCTGATTGGGTTGCTGAGATCTTCGTGAAAAAGCCCGGCGAGGACTGCTGCTGGCGGGAGTGCCGCCAGGTGTGCCAGCCGGGCCTGGTGCGGTGCTACTCATTCTTGTGAGCCTCGCTTGCCACCCCTAGTAAGAACCGGCGCGTATGGCATTATTTCTTGGCTTTGCCTTTGGCGCTCAGGGCGATCAGCACTCCGATGACGGCTATCAGGGCCAGGCCGAAGACAACCGGAAGATAATTGCTGACGGTGGTTGCATCAGGACTCGTTACGTTCAGATTCTGTTGGGGGAAGATGTACTTCACCGAATAGAAAATAACGGCGATCCCGTTTACGACGCCAGGAATAATGCCCGTCAGCCGGTGTGTGGCTGTTGTGGGTGGTTTGCCAGCTTTATGGCCGACGACATAACCAAGGCAGGTAAATGCGCAGAATGTCAAGAGGGTAAATAAGAAATCCCCTTGCGTTTGTGGTGTTGAGGCGCCTGATGAACCGACAGAGACGCTGCCGCCGCTGCCTCCCTCGAAGAGTGCCCGGAAGGCATCGGCCAGGTTGACAAAGATAAAGCGGTACAGCACTCCCTGCCCTCCCAGGGTCAGGAAGAGAATGACGCCTAACAAGATAGCTGTCGTAATGACCTCGCGTATCCATCCGCGCCAGAGACCAATAAACGCGGCCACAAGCAAGATGACAAAGAGACATTCGCCCTGTGTAATAGTCATGGTTGCTCCCCAGCGCGCCTCCCAGCGCGCATGGCACCAATGCTGATGGCTCTCGTTTTGCATATTGGCTGAGTTACATGGTGCCGTTTGCACCCTCTGCAAATATCATACCATACTGCCGATGACCTGCAAGAAGTATTCAACCGATGGTTGGCCCGTGAGTGAGTTAGCAATCGATCAGGGGACCACCGTTTTTTCTGACGGTGAGAGGCGCCATATGGTATAATAAGGGGTATTCAAATGGCGCATTATGTCTTCTGGAGGCGGTCTCTCCCATCTTATTTTGGTATTTGCACCTTCACTACACCTTACTCTGTATCACCGTTTTTTGGTGGGCTTCGCAGAAGTATTCTAGAGAAGAAGAGTGGCGCTGCCTGGTTCTTCACCCGTCAGACAGGCAAGGTGTTTTTCCTGCTTTCTTACTACTCGACGCGCTTTTATGAGAAGTATCAAGAAGGGGTTGTTTGCGCATGGAACTTGGGATTGTCAAGCCAGTAGGTATCGTTGAGCAAATGTCCGGCGCCTATCTGGATTATTCAATGAGCGTTATTGTCAGCCGGGCATTGCCCGATGTCCGCGATGGTCTGAAGCCGGTGCATCGGCGCGTGCTGTATGCGATGGATAAGATGGGGTTACAGTCCTCGAAGTCGTTCCGCAAATGCGCTGGTATCGTCGGTGAGGTGCTGAAATCGTATCACCCGCACGGCGATGTGGCCGTCTATGATACGCTGGTGCGTCTGGCGCAGCCCTGGAATATGCGCTACCTGTTGGTGTTGGGGCAAGGGAATTTTGGCTCGGTTGATGATGATCCAGCAGCAGCCATGCGCTATACCGAGGCAAAGATGGCGGCCATTAGCGATGAGTTGCTGGCAGATATTGAGAAGGATACGGTTGATTTTGTGCCCAATTATGATGGGCACGAGATGGAGCCGACAGTGCTGCCGGCCCGATTGCCTAATCTGCTGCTGAATGGCGCCGCCGGCATTGCTGTGGGCATGGCGACCAACATTCCGCCGCATAATCTGCGCGAGTTGTGTGACGGCATCAACTACTTGATCGACCACCCCGATGCGACGGTTGAGGACTTGAGCCGTATCATTCGTGGCCCTGATTTTCCGACTGGCGGCATTATCCAGGGGCGCGAGGGCATTCGCAGTGCCTATGCCAGCGGGCGCGGGCGCATTGTGATTCGGGCGCGGGCACATACCGAGGAGACCGAACGGGGCAAGGTCAGCATTATTGTGACTGAACTGCCCTATCAGGTGAATAAGGCCGATCTGATTCGCAAAATCAGCGAACTGGCGCGCGATAAGAAGATCGATGGCATCTCTGATGTACGCGATGAGTCGGATCGCCAGGGCATTCGTGTGGTCATTGATCTGCGCCGCGACGCGAAGCATATTGCGGTCCTCAATCAACTCTTTAAGTATACGGCGATGCAGACCGCCTTTGGCGCCAATGTGCTGGCGCTGGTGGACGGCCAGCCGCGCGTGCTGACGCTCAAGGCAATTCTACAGCATTACATCACTTACCGTGAGCTGGTGATTACCAGGCGCACGAAGTATGATCTGGCGAAGGCAGAGGCGCGCAAGCATATCCTGGATGGTTTGCAGATTGCGCTCGATCATCTTGATGAGGTGATTGAGACCATCCGGCGCTCGCAATCGACGGAAACTGCCTCGCATAACCTGCAAACAAAGTTCAAACTCTCTGAAGAGCAGGCCAAGGCGGTGCTGGATATGCGCCTGGCCCGACTGGCTTCGATGGAGCGCCGGAAGATAGCTGAGGAACTGGCCGAGGTCAAGAAGAATATCACCTATTTCCAGAGGGTGCTGGCGAATATGAGCGAGGTTCGTGGGCTGATTAAGCAGGATATGGAGGATCTGAAAAATAAATATGGTGATCCGCGCCGTACCGAGATTATGGATGCCGAGGCCGGTGAGTTCACCGAAGAAGATTTAATTCCCAACGAAGAGATTGTGGTGACACTGACGGAGAATGGCTATGTCAAGCGCATGCCAACCAACACCTATCGGGCGCAGCGGCGTGGTGGTAAGGGGAAGATGGGTATGGTGACACACGAGGATGATACGGTGCGCCATCTGCTGGTAGCGCATACGCACGATGGCATGCTCTTCTTTACCAATAAGGGACGTGTCTTCCAGTTGGCGGCGTATGAATTGCCCGATGTGGGTCGCCAGGCGAAAGGCGATCACTTACGCAACTTGATCGCCATCGATCAGGGCGAACTGGTGACAGCGGTGGTCAATGTGCCCAAGTTTGAGGCGCGTGATTTCTTACTGCTGGCGACCAGGCGTGGCGAAGTGAAAAAGACGACGCTTGATGAATTTGCGGTGGTGCGTCGCTCTGGCTTGATCGCTATGGACCTGGAAGAGGGTGATGAATTAATCGGGGCCAAGCGCACCGGGGCGAAAGATCAGGTGATCCTTATCAGCGCCCAGGGTCAATCGATTCGCTTTGAGATGCAAGCATTGCGCTCGGCTTCGCGCATGAGCGGTGGGGTACGTGGCATCCGGCTGGATGAGGGCGATGGTGTGGTGACGCTTGATACCGTTCGAGCGGACGCCGAATTATTGGTGGTCTCAACGCATGGCTATGGCAAGCGGACGCCACTTGCAGAGTATCCTACGCAGGGGCGTGGTGGTGGTGGCGTGCGCACGATGCGTGTGACTGAGAAGACTGGGCCAATTGCCGAGGCGCGAGTGATAAGCAGTGATGATAATGATCTGATGATTATCTCCAGCGGTGGGACGGTTATTCGTCTTGGCGTGCAGCATATTGCTCAGGGCGGGCGCTCAACTCAAGGCGTGCGGCTGATGAATATCACCAATGGTGATGTGGTTGTTGCCATTGCTACGACCAATGGCAAGCATGGGGATGAGGATGAGGCTCTGGACGGTGACCAGGATGGTCTTGCTGATGATGGCTTGTGGATTGACGTTGGTGGCGTGCTGCCATCCGATGAGCAGAATTGAGTGCATATTTTTATCACAAAAGCGGGCCAGCCGGGTTTACCCTTGCTGGCCCACTTTGCTGCCCGTTTTTCAGCGCCTTGGGTGAAACTCTCGGTCACTGGATACGTAAAGAATGATGAACGCATTTTTGTGCTGCGGAGGGTAGGTTTCATGTCTGAGCGGGAAGTGCAGCCGGGCCGATTACCTCTGCCTTCAGATGGACGCAAACGCCTGGGTGCTGCTGGGGAGCGCCTGGCAGCAGAGCAACTCCGGCGGGTCGGCTATCTCATACGGGCGATGAATTATCGCTGCCGGGCAGGGGAAGTGGATATTGTGGCTGAGGAGGATGGTGATATTGTCTTTGTGGAGGTGAAGACGCGGCGTGGTACGGCCTATGGTTTGCCGGAAGAGGCTGTGACACCTGCCAAACAGCGGAAATTAGTGACTGCCGCGCAGTCATATCTAGCCGCGCATGGGCTGTTAGATACTTCCTGGCGCATTGATGTTGTCGCAATTGCTCTGACACAAGCTGGTCTCTTGCAGGAGGTGCGCATTCATCGCCATGCTCTTGAAGGGTGAGAAGATTGGTTCTTTGCACAGACATGATTGGACAAACGTTGATTTGGGTACGTGTGTTTTTGCAGACTTGACAACCAGGCATAAGAGAGGTATACTGACAGGCGAGAGGCCGGCTGAATCTGGTTGCTTGAATACAAAGAGGGATAACGCTCGTGGGTGATTTTCTTGAATCGGCAAAACAAAAATTGGAGCAAGGGTTCAGCCGAATGAGCTGGGAGGCTGATAAGCTCCGGCGTGTCAATGCCAAGCAGGGCGAGGTGAACTCGCTAAAGCAGCAGCGGGAACAGCTTATTGTCGATTTTTCTAATATGATCTTGACTATGTATCGGCAAGGGCAAGTGACGGATCCCAAACTCCGGCAGTTTTGCGAGCGGATCCTCGACATGGAGGGCGAGATGACCTCCAAGACTGCCGAGCTTGAATTGCTGCGCGCAGAAACCTACCAGGCAGCGCAGGCTGCCAGGGCTGCTGGAGGAACATATGCTCCGCCTCCCTCTGGCCGAGCGGCTCGTCCCTCGGCAGGCATTCCCCCCATAGATAACTCAACGGGGGCAGGGCCGGCTGATAGTCAGGCAGGGCCGGCGTTCTGCCCAACATGCGGGGAACCAGTGCGTTCAAGGGCGTTGTATTGTAACAAGTGCGGTACGAAGCTGCGCTAGTTGGTGATGTCAGAAGGAGCAGGCAGACTATAGGGGCTGCCTGCTCTGTACTCTGGTTGTGTCATGGGGTGGCATCAACTCTGCAATCGTCACTGTAGGTGTGCGTCTTCTTCAGGCAGGACGTCCAAGGGTATGCTATAATACAGCGTATACCCCTTGGGCGGCAGGGTATGAGCTATGCTTTCAAAACGCCAGGATGCCCCACAATCGCGGGAATTTTCCAATCCATCACTTCCAAGGGTGCGCCCAGATCTGGCGCCTTGGAGCCGGGCAGGAGATCAACCAATCGTGCTTGATATTGTCAGTCATAGTCTGGCACAGACGCACCGATTGGGCGCTCGCCTGGGCGAACTGCTACAGAGCGGCGACCTTGTGCTGCTTGAGGGCGATCTCGGCACGGGTAAAACGAGCTTGACACAAGGGGTTGCCGAGGGACTAGAAATTCATCAGGTGGTCAGCAGCCCGACTTTTACCTTGTTAAAAGAGTACGAGGGACGCCTGCCTCTCTACCACTTTGATCTCTACCGCCTTGACGAACCTGATGAGATTCTTGCGCTTGGCTTTGAAGAGTATTTTTATGGGAGTGGCGTCTGTGTGGTGGAGTGGGCTAATAAAGCAGAGGATATTTGGCCGCAAGAGCATTTGCGTATTCAATTAAAGATGGTCAGTGATACCAAGCGCGGACTGCTCCTGACCGGCGTGGGGGCGCGGTATAGTGATCTGCTTTTTGAGTTTCGCAAAAATGCCTTTGGCATTGGCGCGTAAACGTTATTTTTGCTATCTATCATTACGGCCTCTCCTGGAGCAAACGAGCTACAGGAGCGGTACTGTCCTGGAGAAATTATCGGTGGCATGTCCTGGATGCCTGGTTTTGACGCTGGGATGACTATGTTGCTTGCTCTTGATACCTCGACCCATCTTGCCGGTCTGGCGCTGTGTGAGAACGGTGAGTTGCGCGCTGAATATAGCTGGGACGTTGGCGCCAACCATAGTGTTGAGTTGCTGCGCCGGTTGGAGTGGCTGCTGCAGGAGCGCGGGCTGTCTATGACCCAGATCAGCGCTGTAGCCACGACTACCGGCCCTGGTTCGTTCACTGGAGTTCGTGTGGCGGTAACAGTGGCGAAGACGCTGGCTTTTGGGCTGAGGGTCCCGCTGATTGGGGTGAGTACGCTCGATGTGCTTGCCTATAGCCATGCTGCCGCTGCGCTGCCGGTGTGCGCGCTGATGGAGGCAGGCCGGGGTGAATTTTATGCAGCCTTCTATCGCCAGATGTACCTGCATGATTCAGCACAAGCGAGTGGCTCTCTGGAAGACGCCCTTGGGCTGGGGAATTGGGTGGCTCGTGTCTTGTCCGCTGGTGCCTCACGCTCCCAGGCTGGTCTCTACTGGCAGCGTCAGGGTGACTATCGCGTTGTGACTGCCGAGGAACTCGGCAAAGAGATTCAGGAGCCAACGCTGCTCTGCGGAGAACTGCGCGCCGATTCCAGACGGAATATAGCCGGAGTATTAGGCGCCCACGCGCTGTTTGCCCGCCCTCTTACCTGTATCAGGCATGCCAGTTTGCTTGCGGAGTTAGCTTTCCAGCGGTTAGAGCGAGGTGAACTGGATGATCCTCTCTCGCTTGAGCCGCTTTATCTCCGACGGCCTGCTATTACGGTCAGCACTAAACAGCATCCGCACCTCCTCAATCAGCCTGGGGAGAGTAGCTTCTCTTCGGATGCGCCTGGCCCTGATGCAGCGTATCCTCGTGCTGGCCCTATAAGCGAGCAGCAGCAGGAGAAACAGCGAGATGCACCTTCTGCGAGTGGTTCAACGGTACTTGAGGCGCGTGGCACGCGACTGGCGGGAGAACTTCAGCGGCCTGGACGAGAGGGAAACATCGCTCGCCCGATACGCCGGGCGCCCGGCGATGCGATGGGGCAGTCGGGGTGGCTCGCTTAGAACTGGCCGGAGCGCAGAGCAAGCTGGCTCTCGTGGTAACTATTCCCATCTGGCTGTAGAAAGGGGATCAGGTGCGTTATCTGGTTGAACGAATGACGATGGCGGATGTGCCGCGTGTCATTGAGATTGAGAAGCTGGCGTACCCCGCAACCTGGCCCCCCAGTGCGTATCGCAAGGAATTGCAAGATAACCGCTGGGCACATTACATCGTACTCCGTGATAAGGCATTGATGCAAGTGCAAGAGCCTATGCCAGCAGAGCCAGATCGCCCACGTCGGCCTTTTCCTTTGTCTCTCTTGCCTTCCAGGCCCGCAACAACGATGACTTCTCCCAACCTGGCCTCTATTATTGGTTTCGCCGGACTCTGGCTGATGGTGGATGAGGCGCATATTACGACCATTGCTATCCATCCTGATTACCGCCGGAAGGGTCTGGGCGAACTTGAACTGGTCAGTCTGATTGATATTGCCTACCATATCGGCGCAAAATGGGTGACGCTGGAGGTGCGTGTCTCGAACTATGTGGCTCAGACCCTGTACCGGAAATATGGCTTCCGCGAGGCGGGGATGCGCCATCGCTACTACAGCGATAATCAGGAAGACGCGCTGATTATGTGGACTGAGGAAATCTCCTCTCCAGCGTATAAAGAACGTTTCCAGCACTTAAAAACAACGCTCCTCCAACGGTTGGAGGAAGAGAGTTAATCATGCTTGTCCTTGGGATTGAAAGCTCGTGTGATGAAACCGGCGCGGCAGTGGTCAGCGACGGGCGTTATTTGCTGTCTAATGTCGTGGCCTCCCAGGCTGAAATTCACCAGCGCTATGGTGGAGTAGTGCCTGAGGTGGCCTCGCGCCAGCAGCTTGCGTCGATCATCCCGGTCATTGAGACTGCGCTTGAGCAATCTGGCGCGCAGTGGGGTGATCTGGACGGGATTGCGGCCACCTATGGCCCTGGTCTGGCAGGCTCGCTGCTGATTGGCTTAACGGCGGGCAAGACGCTGGCGCTTGCCCGCAATTTGCCGTTTGTTGGCATCAACCATCTCGAAGCGCATATTTACGCGAATTGGCTTCGCAAGGGGGGGCAGCCTCCATCTATGCAGCCGGCAGCCAGGAATGCTGCCGATGCTGCTGGTGAGTATCAGGAGGGCGATCCGCGCTTTCCGGTGCTTTGCCTCATCGTTTCTGGGGCGCATACCGAACTGGTGTTGATTCGCCGGCACGGCCATTATGAATTGCTGGGCCGCACGCGCGATGACGCTGCGGGCGAAGCGTTTGATAAGGTGGCGCGTATTTTGGGATTGGGCTATCCAGGCGGGCCGGCCATTCAAAAGGTGGCTGGAGACCGCCGGCCTGGCAATCACCCCGCATATAAATTGCCGCGTGCCTGGCTGCGTGGAACGTATGATTTTAGCTTTAGCGGCTTGAAGACGGCTGTACTCCACACGGTTCAGGGAGCGCAAGGGGGGCAGACTGAGAACGCTGCTGCTGGAGAGGCTCGTGGCAATCAGTATGTGCGGCAGGGCGCGCAGGCAGTTGGTTGGGGTGGCCTCTCGGTTCCTGATCTGGCGGCGGGTTTTCAGGAAGCGGTAGTTGATGTACTGGCAACCAAGACGCGCATGGCGGCAGAAGAGCATCGCGTCGCTCATGTGCTGCTGGCTGGGGGCGTGGCGGCCAATCGCCCGCTGCGCACGCGCCTGGAGTTGGAGTTGAAGCCGCTGGGGATTCCTCTGACCGCTCCATCCATCGAGTTCTGTACCGATAATGCGGCCATGATTGGCGCCGCCGGCTACTTCCACCTGCGCCTGGGCGAGCGGCACGGTCTGGACCTGGATGTGAAGCCTGGCTTGCAACTGCCCTTTGCCTCTTAAAAGATTTTTGGGGCAGGATGGCTTCCCATGCGTGAAGAGCATGCCTCAACAAAGCTTATCTTTACTTATGAGCATGTTACCTACGAGCCTGAGAAGTCCGGCTTGCTGGAGGAACACGGCTACGGGAAGACCTATATTTCCAATGGGGTCAAAGAAGCATCTCTGGCTGCTGATTGGTATGGCTCTCGGAATTACCACCCATTGCTTGATCTCATTGCTGCTATAGCCAGGCTTTCTCTCTATAAGGAATCTCGCTGTGAATGGTCTGATCTTCCTGATAGATATACCTGGCTTTTCAGGCGTGAAGGCGATCTCTTGCATATTACTATCTTGGGGTTGTTGTCCTACTCCCAAGAGCGGGGGTATGAAAAACAAGATTTCTCAGTTACCTGCGATCTTTGGAAATTTGCTGCGAAGCTGCAGCGTGAATGCCATCAAGTCATGGTCAATGCAGAAGCAAAGAAGAGGCATGGAGGAGATTGGCTGCGCAGCAGTAGAGAGTATCAAGACCTTTGCCAATTTATTGAGGCGCATAAGCACCTGGCAGATTCAAGCGAAATCAAACCATAGGTCATAAATTTAGTCTTCTCCTCCAGCATGCTCTTCAGACCCCAAATACTTGAGCCACGTGCTATGATAAGCGCGAATGGTGAGTAATAGTTGCTACTATCCCCTGTAGCTTTGTCTCTGGAGGGCGTTTGTGTCACAGCGGAGAGCCTTGAGCCTGGAGGATACCTGGGCATTTAGAACGATTACTGAGATGCAGCTTTCGCCGGATGGCCGGCGAATGGCTTTTACACTTGAAACGCAAGAACAAGAGCAGAACGAGAAGCGTTCTGCCATCTGGGTACTAGACCTGAGTACCGGCGTATCGCGCCAGTTTACCAGTGGGGTGAAACATGATACCGCCCCGCGCTGGTCGGCGGATGGTCGTTTCCTGGCGTTCCTGAGTGACCGTGAGGGCGAGAAGAGCCAGGTGTGGCTCATGCCGGCGGACGGCGGTGAGGCACGCAAGCTGACGAAGATGAAGCAGGGGGTGAGCGAATTCTGCTGGGCGCCAGATGGCAAGTGGATCGCCTTGACCAGCGAGGTGCGCCCCGATGGGAAGATTGTCGAGGATGAAGAGCAGCCCAAGGATACGAAGGCAAAAGCGCGCGAGGAGCGCGATGAGGCCGAGCGGCTGCGCGTGGTGACCCGGCTGCAATTTCGCTGGGATGGGCGCGGTTTGCTGGAGGGACGCAACCATCTTTTTCAGGTCAATGTGGAAAGCGGTGAATTGGTACAACTGACCGAAGGAGATTACCACCATAGCGAGCCTTGCTGGTCGCCGGATGGCAGGTTTATTGTTGTTTGCTCTGACCGCGCTGAGGACCGCGATGCCAATCTGACCCAAGACCTCTGGCTGATCGACCCGCAGACTCGTGAGGCGCGCCGGCTGACCGATGGCAGCGCGGATGTGGAGCTGCCGCGTTGGTCGCCAGATGGGCATTTGATTGCCTATGTCATGACGCCGGTGCTGCCCAAAAACTCAGCCGCAAACCGGCATGTGGTGGTCATCTCCCGCGAAGGTGGCGCGCCGCGCGATCTGACCGGCTCTGTGGATATTGATTGCTATCCTGCCATGCTGACCGATCTCTTCTGGGGTGGGTTATCTGGCCCGGTTTGGTCGTCAGATGGCGCCTGGCTATATACGGTAGTGGTTGAGCATGGCAGCACCAACGTCTTTCGCACTCTGGTGGCTGGTGGCGAACCAGAGCGTGTGACGGCGGGCGCCCATCACATTGGTCAGATAGCCCTCTCCTCGGATAATCGGCGCCTTTTTGCGTTGCAGGCCGATCCGCTCAACTTTTGGGATGTCTATGACTATTCTCTAGAAAGCCTGGCCGTTGAGACGGCACAGCGCCGCCTGACAGCAGTGAATGAGGCACTCTTTGCCGGTGTTGATCTGGTTGCGCCGGAGCGCTTCACTTTCCAGGGGCCAGATGAGTGGGAGATCGACGGCTGGCTGTACCGGCCACAAGGAGCAGAACCGAGCGCCCTCTATCCGCTGGTACTCTGGATTCATGGCGGGCCATATAGTTCCTATGGCAGCACGTTCTATCTCTGGGCGCAGGTGTTGGCGGCGCGTGGTTATGCGGCGCTCTACGTGAATCCGCGTGGCAGCAGCGGCTCCGGGGAGGCGTTTGCCCAGGCGGTTGATTTTGATTGGGGCGGCAACGATTATCTGGATATTCTGGCCGGCGTGGATGCGGCTATCGCACGCGGCGGCATTGACCCGGAGCGGCTGGCGGTGACGGGCGGCAGCTATGGCGGATATATGACCAACTGGATCATCGGCCATACAGATCGCTTCAAGGCGGCAGTGACGCTGAACAGCGTGACGAATCTTACCAGTTCGTTTGGCACCGGCGATATTGATTCTACCTACGCGGAGCGCCAATACGGCCTGCCCTGGGAGGCCGAGGCCACCTATCGGGAGCGTTCGCCGCTGACCTATGCGCCCAACATTACGACGCCGACCCTCATCATCCATCCAGAGAACGATTATCGCTGCCCGATAGAACAGGGCGAGCAGCTCTATGTCTGGCTCAAGAAGTTGGCCCGCGTGCCGGTGGAATTCATCCGGGTGCCGCGTGCCAGCCATACGGTCAATGCCAGCCCGCGCCAGCGTTTGCAGGTGCGCGAGAAAATCTTTGAGTGGATCGAGCGCTATGTTCCGGCGGGACCGAAGCAGCCATAGTCTGGGAGTGCTGGCTGCTGCCGCGCTCAGCGTCAACGCATGCACCATCGATGATCCACATCCTAAAAGGAGCGAGAACATGGCGCGTATTCGTGTAGCCATTGCGGGGGCCACCGGCTGGGTGGGCCGGGCGCTTGTAACGGCCATCATGCGTGATACTGAGTTAGAACTGGTCGCAGCCATTGCCCGGCGGGGAGCGCGGCGCGATGTCGGGCTGGTAGTTGGCGTTGGCCCGCTGGGGGTGCTGATCGACGATGCCATCGGTGACGCGCTGACGCATAGCCGGCCACAGGTGCTGATCGATTTTACCAGCCCGCTGGTGGTCATGGAGCATGTGCGCGCTGCGCTGCGTTCGGGCGTTTCAGTAGTGGTAGGCACATCGGGTATTGGTGAGGACCAATTTGAGGAGATTCACCAACTGGCCGAGGTGCAGGGAGCGGGCGCTGTCGTAGCTGGGAACTTCGCGCTGACGGCAGTGTTGATGATGAAGTTTGCTGAGATGGCTCGCCGTTATATCCCAGATTGTGAGATCATTGAGTATCATGGGGCGCAGAAAGTGGATGTGCCCTCTGGCACGGTGCTGGAAACTGTTGCGCGGCTCGGTCATGTCGAACAGTCGGGGGCGCCTGCGCCGTCACCGCGCCCGGCAGAGGTGCTGGGGCTACCCGGTGCGCGTGGGGTAGCGCTGGCCGGCGCTCAGGTGCATAGCGTGCGCCTGCCGGGGCTGGTTTCGCATCAGGAAATTCTTTTCGGGCGACCGGGTGAATTGCTCACCTTGCGCCATGATTCGTTTGCTGCTGAACCCTATGTGGCCGGCACGCTGCTTGCGGTGAAGCGCGTGGTGAGCTTGCGTGGGTTGGTGCGTGGACTGGATGCCCTGCTGGAACTCTAGCTGGAGGAAGGCTTGTGACTGGTGTGGAACACCTGGCGCCGAGTACACGATCTGCTGGGGCCGGCGGAAGCAGCCGGCGGCGCGTGCTGATTGTCGGCGCTGGGCGCACGGGGAGGAGATTGGCCGAGCGTCTTCTTGAGCATTGGTCGGTAACACTGCTCGACATCCGGCAGGACCGTCTAGACTTGATGGACAAACTCGCTGCGGATGCTGCTCAACCACCGGCAGGAACTCCTGTAGATTCCCGATTTGAGCATCTCTCCTGCATTGTTGGCGATGCAACAAGTCGGCTCGTGCTGGAGCGGGCGGGAGCCGGATTTGTGGATTGTATTGTCGCTATATGCGATGAGGATATGACCAATCTAGAGGTTTGCCGGCTGGCGCGCCAGAGCTTTGATGTGCCACAACTGGCGGCGGTAGTGCGCGAGGCTGATCTCCAGCCGCAGTTTCAGTCGCTTGGTGCCCAAAGTGTGCTGCTCGGTACGTCGCTGGCGGTGGCGCTGGCGAACCGCATTGAGCCGGCGGTCCAGGCGTCTGAGGGGGTGGGTCTGGGGCATGGTGAGGTGATGGAACTGACGCTCCCGGCTTCTTCGCCGGTACTCGGCCAACAATTGCGCGCTCTGGCAGCACAAGACTGGTTGATCGCTGCGGTCTACCGGCAGGGGAAGCTCATTGTGCCGCATGGCTGGACCCGCTTGCAAGAAAATGATCGGATTTTGTTGGTTGGTTCGCCGATGCTTCTGCCAGGTATCGCGGATTATTTGCGGCTTGGCCGGGCGCAGTTTCCTTATCCCCATGGTTCGCGGCTGGCGGTGGTGTTGGATAAGCCAACCGAAGATGGCTTGATGGCGGTCCGTGAAGCACAACATCTTGCAGGGCAATCGGCTGCCGAGGGACTAGATTTTGTGGCCTGGGGCGAGGGTAGGCGCTGGAAGCAGTGGTTGCAACCGCTGGCTGTATCGTTGGAGATTGAACCAGATACGCTTTCAGCACTCCCGGTCTTTCATCGAGCATCTCATAGCCCCTCTGAGCGCTGGGGCTGTCTGGTGATCCCCCAGCAGCCTGCTGGATGGCGTCGTCGCTTTGGCTGGCGGAATGCCTTGCTTGATGAGGCACTGGACTATTGTATCAAGCCGGTGCTGGTGGCGCGGAGCGCGTCCCCGTATCGCCGCATTGTTTCGTTGGTACAAAGTGATCGCATGGTCGCCCCTTCAGCGGCCTCTTTGAAGGGATTGCAGGCGGCGCTCTCGCTGGGTAGCACACTCAAGCTAGATGTGCATGCGCTGATTATTACCGCGCCGGCGTTCATTGCCGGTGAGTCGGTGACCAACACGCGCCAGGAACTCGATCAGGCGATCTTGACGCTGGCCGCCACATACAGGATGCACGTAGAGCGTCGGCAACTAACGGGTAATCCGATTCGGGAGGTGCAAGCTGTCCTTGACCCGCGTGATCTCCTGGTCGTGCGGATGCCCCGCCAGGTTCGGCCCGCGCTCTTCCGTCCCGATGTTGGGCGCTATCTGGCCTTGTGCGCCCCCTGTTCTGTGCTGGTTATCCCCGATGAGTGAGTTTGGAGCGCTGCTATGACGGGTACTCAGGCCATTGCGTTATTGCTGTTCACTGTCGGCGCCTTCATCATCCCGCTGCTGAGTAAGCGCATCAGGCTCCCTGCCGCTGCCTGCGAGATGCTCTATGGCGCTGTGCTGGGCAACGCGCTGCCTCGGTTGGCCCAACCACCGGCGCTCATCAGCGACCTGGCCCACTTCGGCTTTATCTTGCTGCTCTTCCTGGCCGGGCTGGAAGTGGATTTTGTCTTGGTGGAGCGCGAAGGCAAGCGTGGCGTGCTGCGCAGCGCGGCGTTTGCCGTAGGGGTGCTGGCGGCGGGTCTTCTTGTAGCCTATATCCTTGGCCGTGATCTGATTTTTGGGCTAATTATAGGGGCCATCTCGATTGGTGTTGTGCTGGTGATTCTGCGCGAGACGGGTCTGACACGCACGCGCTTTGGGCAGATCACGCTGATGAGTGGAGCTATTGGTGAGTTTCTGACAATTCTGTCGCTGACGGCGTATAGTTTGCTGCGGCAGTATGGCCTGTCAATTCCGATGGCGCTGGCGATTGGCAAATTGCTCTTGCTGTTCTTGTTGGGATGGCTGGTGCTACAGATACTCAGCACGGCGGTCTGGTGGCACCCGCATCAATTTCGTCGGCTCGTAGCGTCAGATGATCCTTCAGAGCTTGGGGTGCGCGCGGCGCTGGCGCTGATGACGGCCTTTGCGGCTGCTGCAGTGCTGTTGGGCATCGAGGAGGTGCTGGCGACCTTTATTGCCGGGGCGATTTTTGCCTTTGTCTTCCGCCATCAAGGATCACTGAGCGATAAGTTGGCGGCAGTAGCGCACGGCTTTTTTGTGCCAATTTTTTTCATTCAAGTAGGTTTAGGCTTGCAAGTATCCAGCTTGATGAAGCGCGATACCTTTCTGCTGCTTGTGGCCCTGGTGGGTGGCTCCTTGCTGGTGCGCCTGTTAGCCATGCCCCTGCTCAGATTGACGGGTCTTCCCTGGAAAGCCGCCATAGCTGGCGTGTTCTTGCTCTCGGCGCCGCTGACGATGCAGGTTGCAGTGGCGCAGGTTGGGGTGAGTTTGGGGGTCTTTGCGCCGGGGGCGACGCTCAGTGTGCTGGGCGCTTCGGTAGTGGGGGCCGTGATTTTTCCCACAGTGTTTCGTCCATTGGCGCGCTGGCTCCGCGAGCAGTCAGCAGGCACATCGGCTCCATCTGTCCCTGCTGCTCCTGTTTCCAGGATGCAGAGCCAGGGCAGCATTTCTGCCGCCTCGTTGGACTAAGGGGATTTCTGGCTCTGCCAAAAGCTGAGGGTTCTTCTCACATCCATGATGGGCGCCAGCGCCAGCAGCGCCAGGGTGATAAGCATCAGCGGCAGCATGATAGGTGTAAGCAATCCAGCGAGGATGCCGGGCGCCAGCACGATAACCAGGCAAATAGCGTGGGCAAGACCCGCGCTGCGGCCCCAGACGCTATGGCTGAAATCAACTTGACGGATGGCAACGAAATAACTGAACAGCGCGCCGATCACGGGGACGAGGAAGCGCAGCAGCATGGCAAGCGCCAGCCAGCCTGGTAAGCCTCCCAGGAGTAGGGCGCAGAGAGCCGTTGAGGTATAGAGGAAGAGATCAGCTTCTCCATCCAGGTTGCCACCCAGGCGGGTGAGCCAGTCGGTGCGGCGGGCGATCTGTCCATCGGCAATATCGGTGACAAGCCCGATCAGATAGGCTGCCAGAGCTACGCTGGCGAAGGGGATGCGCCCGCTGAGCAGATGCGCCAGCAGCAAGTTTGCCATTACGCCACGTATCAAGGTGAGTGTGGTGGGAAGGCCCAGCCGCTCGCGGAAGCGGCCATCGACGGGATCGAGATTCAGTCCGAGATGGGCATACACGTCGCCTTGCTGTAAGGACAAGCAAATAAGCAGGGCGGGCAAAATATGCAGGGCTATCTGCTTTCCTTCGATTAGCCAGATCGTTCCCCAGCCACCCAATCCCAGAAGCGCTATGAAGGCAGAGACAGCGACCCAGGAGCGGGTGAGGCGCGGATGTGCCCTGGAGGTTGCCCATGATTGCTGGCAGGCATCTGCCAGAAAGCGCCACCAGGCCAGCGGGGTGTAGTGGCAGCGCTGCAAATCGCTGAGCAGCACTACCACAAATTCATTGCGCATCGGTTGATTCATTGCTGCCTGAGCGGTAGAACCATCAGAATGAGGCTTCTCAGCAGGTGATGGGGCGGCCTGGTTTGTGGACATGACAAGACCAACCTCTCAACTTTCTGGTGCTGCTGGCTCAGCCCCTTCTTGCTGGGGCTGCTCTGCCTGGGGCTGTTCTGGGAGGGCACGCCTGGCTCTTGCCGCTTGAGCGGCCTGGCGCGCACTACTGCGCTCTCGCCGCAGAACGAAGATGATCAGCGCTGAGATAGCCACTATCCACAAGAGCGCTCCACAGCCAAAGAAGGCGCCGAAGAGGACGAAGGAGCCGCTGGCGAAGATACCACCCTGATCTTCATCGCGTACCTGGATCGTTACCTCTAGGTCAGGCTGTGTGGATGTCAGTGTCAGTTGGACCGGCCCACCGAGCGTATCGTGAAATATGAAGTCGCGGCTTTCCGCCGGGCAGGTCTGGTTTGCCGGGCTGGAGGGTGGGCAGCCGGTGGTATAGACGTCGGTGCTGGCCTCCAGGGTGCGCCCAAAACTATCCTTCAGCGTGAAACCAAGTGTGATGCCCCCAGGCTGGTTCGTCTGTGGCTGAAGCGTCAGGGTATAGCTATCCGGGCGCTGAGTTGGTAACGCAATAGCCTGGCCGGATGCTGGCGCCCCTCCATAAAAGACCTGGGCGGCGCGATAGCGATAAAACGCATAGCCAGTTGGCGCGATGACCAGCAGCATGCACGCCAGCAGCATGCCAACGATCACCAGCAGGCACCCCTGACCTTGCAGCCTTCCTGCTCTGGTTTCTCTGTGTTCCAAGATACTAGAGGCTCCTACTCCTGTATCCTCTCTCTTCTCTCATGATAGCAGGTTGTGCCTGCTGGCGCTAGAGCGTCGCTGAGCCGCGCCTGCGTGGGCTGGAGTGAATGCTGGCCTGGGTCGAGGAGAGGCGCGCAGCGGGGGTGGGCGAGTGTTACCGATGCACAAAAGTCGGTAACTCTTGACGGTATGGGCAGGTCAGGCGCAGAGTGGCCTGGCGGGCAAGAGTTACCAGAGTTACCGCAAATCGCGCCCTTTTTTGAAGCGTGGGATCGCGGAGTGATGGCTGGCTGAAGGTTGCCTGGTGTGTCTGAGCCAGGAGAACGAAGGCGCTCCCAAATCAAGTATACTCGAAAACTTGTTCTATGTCAAGGGCTTGATAGCATCTTGCTCCCAATCACTACGCTGAATGATATACAATATGTGCCGAGTTCCTATACAAGAGGAGATGTTATGGCTGAAGAGCGTTACGTTGAGGATTTGGCCGATAAAGATGATTTTTCGCAGTGGTATCTTGATGTCATTCGTAAGGCGCAACTGGCGGATGAGTCGCCGGTGCGCGGCTGCATGATTATCCGCCCATATGGTTACGCGCTCTGGGAGAATATGCAGCGCTTGCTGGATGATCGCATTAAGGCTACGGGGCATCAAAACTTTTATTTTCCCCTGTTTATCCCCGAAAGCTTTCTGAAGCGCGAGGCTGAGCATGTGGAGGGCTTTGCCCCGGAGGTGGCGTGGGTGACCTATGGCGGTGGCGAGGAGTTGACGGAGCGATTGGCGATCCGCCCGACGTCAGAAACGATCATTGGGCATACCTATGCCAAATGGGTGCAGTCCTATCGTGATCTGCCGCTGCTCTATAATCAATGGGGCAATGTCGTGCGCTGGGAGAAGCGGACCCGGCCTTTTTTGCGTACCTCGGAATTTCTCTGGCAAGAGGGTCACACGGCCCACCGCACTGAGGAAGAGGCCGAGGCTGAGACGCTCAAGATTCTGACTGAGGTGTACCAGGATTTCATCGAAAACGAACTGGCGGTTCCGGTGATTACCGGCCAGAAGTCGGACGCCGAGCGTTTTGCCGGCGCGGCGCGCACCTATTCGCTAGAGGCGATGATGGGCGATGGCAAGGCGCTGCAAGCCGGGACTTCGCATAATCTGGGGCAGAACTTTGCCAAAAGTTTCGACATCTTATTTCAGGACGTGGATGGCGAGCGCAAGCATGTCTGGACGACGAGTTGGGGAGCTAGCACACGGATGGTTGGCGCCGTGATTATGGTGCATGGGGATGATGCGGGCTTGCGCATGCCGCCCAGAGTGGCCCCTATCCAGGTCGTGATTGTGCCGATCTGGCGCAAGGAGCCTGAGCGTGAGGCTGTTGCCGGGGCGGTCTCGGCGCTTGAAAAGCAGTTGCGCTCGGCGGGGATACGCATCCATACGGATTGGCGCGAGGAGACGCCCGGTTTTAAGTTTAATGATTGGGAACTGCGCGGTGTGCCGCTGCGTCTGGAGATTGGTCCCAAAGATGTGCAGAATCAGCAGGCGGTGCTGGTGCGCCGCGATCTCAAGCCGCGTGTGAAAGAGGCGGTGGCGCAGGCGCAGGTGGTGGCAAGGGCGCAAGAACTGCTGGAGGAGATTCAGCGCAGCCTGTATCAGCAGGCGCTGGCGTTTCGCAAGGGGCGCACCTATCGCGCAGAGGATTTTGCCACGTTTGAGCGGCTGATGGCTGACCGGGAGCATCTGGGCTTTGTCGAAGCCTGGTGGTGCGGTGATGGCACCTGTGAGGCGGAGATCAAAGCAAAAACGCAGGCGACCATTCGGAATCTGCCGCTGGCGCAGCCCGGTGGCGAGGGCGCGTGTATCTATTGTGGCCGTCACGCAACCCGCTGGGCCGTCTTTGCCAAGGCATATTAAGATGTAACTTATTCTTGGTGGTATCCGTACAGCTAATATGGTAGAGGCAGAGCCGATGAATCTGCCTCTCTCTTTCCTATACGCTACGAGACGCTCGAAAAAATTTTAGCGAAGACGGGCTGATAAGGGCAGCATGCTTGCCCGGAGGAGGCTCGATGGTCTTGGAAGAGGAGCGCCTGCCCAATGAAGCTCAAGCTGTATTTTAGCTATACTACCCGCTCCCTTGCGCGTGGGGGCAGCCGGACGCTGCTGGCGGTCTTTTGTGTGGCCGTTGGGGTGATGGCGATTGTGGCCTTGCAGTTGGTCGGCTTGATGGTGAACACGGCGCTGACCAGCAATATTCGAGAACTGAATGGTGGAGATGTCTCGGTCTCGTCTGGCACGGCTAATTTCAGTGAGAGTGATCTCCAGTTCTTCTCTGTGCTGAAAAGTAAGAAAGAGATCACCGGATTCTCTGCCTATAGCGATGAACGCGCCACGACGTTTACGCCAGATGGGCGCTCGCTGCCTATTGGTGTGCGTGTGGTCAATACCTCGCCCAGCGCGGTGAGCGGTGTGGCCTATCCGCTGCTTGGCTCTCCATCGATGCTTCAGCCAGATGGCAGCGATTTCCAGCAGGTGCTTCGGGGCAATGTGAACAATGCCATTGTCACCAAGACACTCTTTGATGAGTTGGGAGGGAGTCTGGGTGAGACGATTCGCCTGACGACGCAGCGTCTGGTACTGACGGTCAAGGTGGTGGGGGTGCTGCAAGAGGTGGGTGCTTATGCTGGCGGGAACTCGCTGATGATTATCTCGCGCGATGCGTATCGCGCGGTAGCTCCCGATGTGCCTCAACTGTATAATATCGTCGATATTACGACAGCAACCTCTGCGCAGGCTGCTCAGGTCAAGAAGGATGTGATTCAACAATTCCCACTTGCCGATGCAACCACAGCCGATGAGGCGTTGCAGCAGAATCAGCAGGGCGTCGATTTTATCCGCAAATTTTTGCAAATTGTCGGCTTAACGGCGCTGCTGATTGGCGGTGTGGGCATCGTCAATACGATGCAGGTGATGCTGCGCCGGCGGCGGGTCGAGATCGCTATGCTCAAGACGACGGGCTACCGCCGCAATGATCTCTATCTGCTGTTTGGGCTGGAAGCCGGGCTGATGGGATTGATCGGTGGCATCGTTGGCGCGCTGGCGGGCATCGGGCTGAGTTATGGTATTAAAAGCCTGGTTGAAACAGCCATTCATGTCCAACTGACCTTTGTGCTGGACTGGCCGACGGTGGCTTCGGGCGTGGCTGTTGGGCTGGCGACGGCGCTGATTTTTGGGCTGCTGCCAATTGTGCGTGCCGCCACCATTCGCCCACAGAATGTCTTGCGCGAATTGGATGAGGGGCGCTCAGCAGGCAGCATGGCGCTGACTATCGCGTTGCTGGCGCTGCTCTCGTTCCTCTTTTTCCTGCTGGCGTTTGTGATCATGAATAGCCTGATCTGGAGCTTCTGGGTCGTCTATGGCACGCTGATTGGCCTTGGGGTACTCAGCCTGGGCTTTGCGCTGGTGGTGCTGACAATCAGCCTGCTGCCGGTGCCGGAGCGCTTCTCCTGGTGGTATCTGGCGCTGGTCAGTGCGGCAGTTGCCATCTCTGTTGGTGTGACGCTGGTTGCGCCTGGTTTTGGTGGATTGCTGGTGGTGGCGACGGTGCTGGGCTATGTAGTGGTGTTCCTGCCGCGTACCTGGAAAGCAAACGTCAAGCTTTCGTTCCGCAATATGGGCCGGCAGAAGGCGCGCACCGTCACAACGATGCTGGCGCTGTTTGTGGGGGTATTCGCCATTGGGCTGATCTTGTCGCTGGGCCAGGATATTAGCGCGCGTTTGCAGAATGGGATCACCACCCAACTGCCCTATAACGTGATTGCTGGTCTCCCACTGGCTCAGCGTCAGGAGATTGATGGACAGATTGCCAAATTGCCTGGGTTGCAGAAGCACCTGGATGTGAATCTGGCCCAGTTTACTCCGGCGTGTGTCAATGGGCGGCCTGTGGTGAGCTATCTGACACCGACGACGGATAAAGACATTCTGGGGCTGCTCGGCAGTATGCAAGGATATAACCTGAGCCAGTTTCCAAAGGGGCCGCCGGAGGTAGCCCTGGCGACGAGGGCGCGTGATGGAAGCAATCTTTCTGGGCGTACCCTCAATCCAGATGATAGCAATACAACCAACGTTCTCGTAAGCGCTCGCCTGGCAGGTGATCCATTTAATCTGCGTGTTGGAGGTCAGATTACCGTCGTCAATCAACTGGCCGGCCAGCAGGGAGGTGGCGCGGCGGGTCAGGTGAACTGTACAGCACTCCAGACGGCCAAAAATGCCAGGACGCTGACGATTGTTGGGTTCTATCAAAACACCTTGCTAAACAGGCTGCGTCTCGGATCGCTGCTGGGGAGCGATCAACTGGTGGCTTCGATAGGTGGCGCGCAGACGGAGGCCGTGTACTATCTGAAGGTGGATACGGAGCAGACCGGGGCGGCAGTGCGCAGGCTGGGTCAGGCGGCGCCCTCGGCGTTTATTCTCAACATTGCCGATATTGGCGTGGTCATTCAGCAATTTCTGAATGATCTGGTGATTACGCTGACCTCGATTGCGGCGCTGGCGCTGGCTGCCGGCATCATTATCATCGCCAATGCGGTGGGTCTCTCGATGCTGGAGCGGCGGCGCGAGATCGGTATCTTAAAATCGGTAGGCTATACCAGCCGCACGGTGCTGGGGCAGGTGTTGATTGAAAATGGGCTGATCGGTGGTGTCGGCGCTTTGCTGGCGATGGCGCTGGTGACGTTGATGCTTTTTGTCTTGAGCAAGCTGGTCTTTAAGACTGATTTTGGGGTTGGGGTGCCCATCACGCTGGCGATTGTGTTTGGCTCGACCGTGCTGGCAATGCTGATGGCGTCGCTGGTGGCCTGGCGCACGACTCGTATCCGTCCGTTGGAAGTGCTGCGTTACGAGTAGTTGCTGCTTTGCCTACCAGCAGCGATTTGCCTTCGTTCATCAGGTGAGGCAGCGCAGGATGGTGCCTGCTTCACCGACGGCCCAGGCTTCCTGGTCGTGCAAGAAGGTGACGCTGAAGAGCGTCTTGTTGGTGGGAGAAGGTGTGGGCGTAGGCGCCCACTGGCCGTTGAGAAAGCGCAGGATGATCCCGCGATGACCGACGGCCCAGCCTTCTCCCCGACTGTTGAAGGCGATACTCCGTAGGGCGGGGACGTTCAGTTGCGGTCCGCTGATCCAGGCAGAGCCGTTAAAGTGCAGGAGGATGCCTCCATCGCCGACGGCCCAGGCTTCGCCCTCTGGGGTGAAGGCGACTGAAAAGAGATCGTTCCAATCGGGAGAAGGCTCATGGAGCCAGAGACCCTCGTGCAGCCGCAGAATCAGACCTTCGCTGCCAACCGCCCAGCCCTGGCCGTGCTGGTTGAGGGCAATTCCATAGATGACATGGCGCGTATGGGTGGCGACCAATTTGAAGCGAGCATCGCTGAGCGCCAGCATTGTCCCTGAGCTGCCAGCAATCCAACCCTCCTGAGGGTTGGTGAGGGTCATCGCGTAGAGCGCGTCGCCGTCTGTGGTCGCCAGCAGATCCCAATGTCCCTGCCAGTAATGAAGAATGGCGCCCTGAGTGCCGACTGCCCAGATATTGTGTCCACCGAGCCGCACTGCATGCAGATGATCGGTGGTTGGGGAGTTCAGTGCAATCCAATTGCCGGTCACGTTGACGAGCAATGTGCCGTTGGCGCCGCAGGCGGCCAGCCCTTCGGTGGAGGTGCCGCCTAAGGCATAGAGGTGGTGTGTGGTTGGGCTAGGGATGATTTCCCAATTGTGCTGGCGCCGTGATGGTGGCGGCGCCGATGGAAAGAGCGGGCGGGTTGGCGTTGTATGGATCGGCGCCGTTGTCACCTCAGCAGGGAGGGCGGCTCCACAGACGTCGCAGAAATGCAAGCCTGATTTGCGGGGTGCGCCACACAATGAGCAGGTCGGCCCCTTGAAGTAGGGGCCGGCAGCCGCGTGGCCGCGCTCCAGTTCGCGCTGCAAGTCTAAAACCGATTGATAGCGTGCCTCCGCGTGCATGCTTAATGCGTGCAAAATAATGCGCTCCATGCCTGGCGAGATCGCCGGATTGAGTTGGCTTGGAGGCACGATGGGGTCATCGATAGCGCGTGTTGGGGCATCTGGTGGGACAATGCCGGTCAGCAGGTTGTAGAGCGTGGCCCCCAGCGCGTAGATGTCTGAGCGCGCATCAGTGCGGCCTCGTCCATATTGCTCGATGGGCGAAAAGCCATCAGAGACCGCCCGCGCCGCCAGTACAGTTTCCTGGGTCGGGTGAAAGATTTTGGCAAGGCCAAAGTCTACTAAGACCGGCTGACTGTTGGAGCGTATCTTGATGTTGGCTGGCTTGATGTCGCGGTGAATAACTGGAGGTTGTCGCGCGTGCATCAGGGCGAGCGCCCCAGACAACTGAGAGACCCACTGGCGCACCAACAACTCTGGAAGTGGGCCATCCCGATTGAGCTGGCTTTCGAGATCATCACCTTCGATAAACTCCATTACCAGATAGAGGCCGCGCCCCTCGGCAAAGTAATCCCAAACCTCAGGAAGATAGGGATGCTCCAGCCCGGCTAGAATCTCTGCTTCTAGCCGGAATTGGGCAGCGGCGGCGCTGGAGGTGTCAAAGGTTTCCTTGACTGCACACAGCCGGCGGGCCAGGTGCAAATCGCGGGCACGATAGACGGCTCCAAAGCCCCCTTCTCCCAGCAGATCTTCGATTGCATAGCGCCCCTGGAGCAGGGTGCCAGGGGGGAGTGGTTGGTAGCTCATGTGCCCTGCTGGCCTCCGTCAACCGCTTCTAATTACTTATTCCTGGCTTTGCTCTGTAGCAGCCAGGATGCCAAAACAAGCGCTGTGCCTATGTTATTCTACGAGAGTGATGCCGCAGCGTTTCAGCAAATCTGCGCTCAGCGATGCCTGATGTGGAATAGGATACCGATGGCGCGGGCCGTGAGAATCTGATCCGGTACTCTTGAGCCATCCCCGGCGCGCCACGTAGGTCTGATATGTCGTTACTTGCTCAGCCGAATGTGATGGGTGGACTACCTCAATGCCGTCCAGGGGCACCTGAGAGGAGACCTGATCGAGCAATTCCGGTGTATATAACGTGAAGCCCTGCTCCCGCCGTCCTGGATGGGCGATCAATGCTACTCCGCCAGCCTGATGGGCGGCATCAACAGCTTCGGTCATATTGGCCATGATGGAGCGGAAACCGGCATCGGTGACGATCTCCATTGCCTCTGGAATGGTTTGGGCATAGCCATGCGCTTGAATCAGCCGCGCGTTGTCGATGGGCCGCACAAGATCACCGTGTTGTCCAGCCAGCACCTCTGCCTGGCGGGGAAATTCATAGCCGCGCCCGCGCAGTTCTTCGTAGACGGCGCGAGTATTCTCCAACTGGTGGTTGACGGTGTTTTGGAGAAGCTGTCCAAAGGCGGTGTTGGCCGGGTCGATACCATAGCAGAGTACATGGCCCATCTGGCCTTGCCATTGCGTCGTTACTTCGACGCCAGCCAGTACCGGAATACCAACCTGCCGGCCAACCGTTTGCATCTCTGCGATACGGTCAATACGGTCGTGGTCGGTCACAGCCACCAGCGCAAAATGACGATCGGCAAGATAGCGGAAAAGTTCTTCTGGTTGCCAGTGGCCGTCGCTGTAGGTGGTGTGCATGTGCAGGTCTATTGGGGCAGTGCTGGCAAGAGTGATGGGTTCCAAACGGTACTCCTTAGAGGGTCTTTACGAGTCTCTCAGTGTTTTCTGGTCTAACTCATCAGGAAGATGAGGACAACCACGACAGTATACAACAGTATAGCATGGGAGCCAACGGTTATAGCAACCTCCCACCCTTTCGACGCTGTGGTATACTGAGGGCATGGAACAACTATGGGCGCCCTGGCGCATGGCCTATATTAACGCCGGGAGCGAAGAACACCAGTGTATCTTCTGCACAAAGCCAGCCGAGGGGCGTGATGAGGATCACTATATCCTCTATCGCAGTCAGCACTGTTTTGTGATCCTGAATATCTATCCCTATAACAACGGGCATCTGATGATCGCTCCCTACCAGCATGTGCCCAGTATTGAGCAGTTAGACGCCACAACGTTGACCGATATGATGACGACTGCTCAGTTGTGTTTGCGCGTGTTTCATCAGGCGATGCACCCACATGGCTTCAATATGGGTATCAACCAGGGCCATGTTGCCGGAGCGGGCATTGCCGATCATGTGCATTTGCACATTGTGCCGCGCTGGAACGGCGATACGAATTTTATGCCGGTGCTGGCCGATGTAAAAGTAATGCCTGACTACCTGCGTAATACCTACCAGCAGTTGCGGCAGACGCTGGCATCGCTCGTGACCGGGTTACGCCCGGATGAACAGGCGCCGGAATGATAACTCCGGGCCGAGGTTCGATCAAAAAGCCTCAGCCTTTTTCTGCCTTCTCCTGCCCAAGAGATGCTCTCTAGGTGATTTTTCCTATGGACCCCTTCGATGTTACCGCGCTTGCGGCTCAGCCGTGTATAATTGAGAGCAAGAGTGCGAGCGAAATGGTAACTGAGATATTTTGTCCCTGCGTATAGAGGCGGGGTTGGGGGCGTGCTGTGCCTGGAGCGGCACAGACGTAGGGATGCTTCGATGGAAGGCGATGCTTCATGAATAGAAATGGTTTTCCAGACGAGGGAGGACGCGAGCCAAGGCGCTTCTCTCGACCATCTGGTGGTCTGGGCCAGAGCGGTCCTCGCTCACATCCAGGCGCTCCTTCCCAGGATGCTGACCAGTTTTCCAAACCAGCCAAAAGTGGTGGACTGTTTAAGAGTCCATTTCCATCGCAACCCGGCGCTCCAACCCGCCGGCAGGTGTCAGAGCCTGCGCCCTATAGTGAGGACGCTTTCTCAGTGGATGAGCCACCAGAACAGGACCAGGAAGCAGGCTGGGGCTTGTCTACGCGCCGAGAACGAGGTGAGGCGTTGGGCGCGGCTGCCGCCAGAGCGCCCAGGCGCTCGATCTCCCGCTCACCCGAAGAGGCGGCGGAGCATGAGTTTGAAGATCTCGATGAGCTGCCTCGGCCACCACGCCGACCACGCAATGCAGGGGATACGGCGCCTCCTGCCCGGCGTGGGAAGCGCGCCAGAGGTAGTGAGTTTGGGCCTCCCAACGAGTTCCCTGTTCCGGCTGGGAGGGCGCCGCTCAGACCACGCAGCATCATTCTCAAGGCGCTCCTCTCCATTTTCCTGCTGGCTACCTGCTCAGCGGGGCCAGTTGCTGCTCTGAAGCTCTACCGCGCGTATACCTTTGCGCAAAGCGTGACCAATATCGCCCTCCC
>CAZFWN010000009.1:5453-20659 GCA_964522745.1 uncultured Ktedonobacterales bacterium | reverse complement strand
TGAAGCTCTACCGCGCGTATACCTTTGCGCAAAGCGTGACCAATATCGCCCTCCCGACGGTGAACACGAGTGCTAGCCACGCGCCAAAGGCGACCCCACTGCCAACCGATCTGACCAGCCTGGATCATTTCAATATGCTGCTGCTTGGCAGCGATAATGATACCAAGTTTGCCACAGGCGCCGTCTTGACGCAGACCGATATTGTGGTGCGTGTTGATCTGAAGAATCATAAGATAACGATGGTCTCGATCCCACGCGATTTCTATATTCAAAGCGACTATGGACGCTGCTGCTATAAGCTCGATGAAATCTCTGGCGCGGAAACCGATGGCGCCTCGACGCCACTGCAAGCGAAGCTGCACGGCTTTGCACATACGATGGCAACGATTGAGTCTGATTTTGGTATTCCGATTAGCGCCTATGCGTGGGTGGGGCTGGACGGCTTTGTCAATATGATTAATACCCTGGGCGGCGTTGACGTGGATGTGCTGCATCCTATTGTCGATGATGCCTATCCAAATGATGTCAATAACGCCGATCCCTATTCCTACAAACGCCTGGATATTCCTGCTGGCCCGCAGCATCTCGATGGGTTGACTGCGCTGGAATATGTGCGCTCGCGCCACTCTGATCTTACTGGCGACTTCGGGCGCTCGGCACGCCAACAATCGGTGCTGCTCGCGCTCAAGAAGAAGCTGGCAGACCCGACGATCTTCACCAAGCTCGATCAGTTTGCCACCGACCTCCAGGGCAGTGTGCTGACCAGCTTTTCGATCAGTCAAGTGTTACAGCTTGCCACCTTTGCCAAGGGTCTCAAATCCAGTGATTTCCAGCAGGTGGTACTCAGCGCGCCAACCTATGCGCATAACGCAACCATCACGACGGCTGGTGGCACCCCCAAGTCTATCGTACAGCCCGATTGGCCAGCCATAAACAAGGAGGTTGCGCAGATTTTCACTGACTCTAGCGGCGGCAATGTAAATCTGAAAATATCATCAGCCGATAGCCAGACGGTTCGCGCGGAAAACGCCCCAATTGTGATCGAAAACGGCACGAATGTGTCAGGGCTGGCGGCCAAGCTCGAAACTATCCTGAAGAACGAAGGGTTCAATGTGGTTGGGATCCAGTCTGCTGACCGGAGTACGTATTTGGAGACGCAAATCCAATACTTTGATGCCACGAAAGGCACTGGCACAAGCCTGATTCTAGGAAATATGTTTCAGGTGCCTCCTGAGTTTTCGGGCACTGCACCACCCCCAGGGGCCGCCATTGTTCTCATTATTGGGGGAACGGCTGCAATCAATGCGATCCAGCAGGCATCATAGCCGGGTCTCACAAGCAGGGGCGGGGCTTTGTCAGAGAACAAAAGCCCCGCCCTTATTGGTCTGATTGTCTGGTCTTGTTTGCGCGCTCGCGCTAGTAGTGGAGGCGATCTCTATCGTCGGGGAAGATGATAGGACCACTGAAGTGTTGGGCAACCTGCTGATATGCCTGATCGGTGTTCCAGTCATCATAGAGTCCCAGATGGACGAGGGCCAGCGCCCCGGCACCAGCTTGTTGGGCCAGTTGCCCGGCCTGGCCGGCGGTCATATGGCCGACGCGCTCTGCCTTGGCGCTGCTGCTGTTCAGGTAGGTGCATTCCAGGATGAGCAGATCGCATCCTCGCGCAAAGCTTTCCAATCCCCTGGTGAGCCTGGTGTCACTGGAGTAAACAACGGTCCAGGTGCTGCTATCGCTGCGCGGAAAGCTGAGACGCAATCCAGCAGTAGGCACGCTATGTTCTACCAGAGTGAAGGAAAAAGCGGCGCTGCCAAGTGCAGGGCACCTTCCATCTCCTTCAAGCAGGTGCATCTCCAGGGAATAGGGCAGCGGCAGCGGAATCTCGAATGCAAAGACCTTGAGGATGCCCTGTACGATCTCCATCGTTTCTGGCAGCGCCCAGAGGCGTAAGGGCGCGCGTCGCCCGGACAGGCGCAGGCATTCGAGGAAGGATGGCAGACCTCCGATATGATCGATATGGGCATGGGTGATGAAGAGGTCGGTAATCGTGTCGGGATTGATCGTCGCTTGCAGCAGCGCCTGATAGACAATGGCGCCGCAATCAACGAGCATAGCTATCTGCTCGTCGGAGATGAGCAGCGAGGTGTAACCCCGATCAGCGGTTGGCAAGGCTGCTGAGGTGCCAAGAAAAGTTATATCTGGCATGCTTTTTGTTCCTGCGTATTGCTGATAGAATGCACTGTACGATCACAGGTGTCTGCTTGAGACTGTATCATGGAATCATGAGAAAGGCAAGAGGAAGCTGCCGCTGTTAAGAGGAGTGGAGGTGTTTGCAAGGGCATGACAAATTCTCCAGTATGTGCGGCTATTCTGGCTGGCGGGCAGAGCCGGCGCATGAGTGAAGATAAAGCAGCGCTGCAAGTGGGTGGAGAATCGCTGCTTCTGCGTGTTGCCCATCTTATCCAGGAAATCACGCCGGAGCTTGCGATTATCGGTCCGCCTGAACGGGCGCTATTGGCTCCTGGTTTCGCAGTGATTCCTGATCGCTGGCCCAACTGTGGGCCGTTGGGTGGCATTGCCACCGCGTTGCATGCCATCTCGGCAGAAGTACTGCTGGTGGTTGGCTGTGATATGCCTTTTTTGAACTCTGCCTTGCTGCGCTCCCTGATCACGTTGGCGCCCGCATATGATGCGGTGGTGGTTCGCCTGGATGGGCGGGAACATCCGCTGCACGCTGTCTACCGGCAGACAGCGCTGCCTATTCTTGAACAGCAGCTTGCCTCTGGTGATTTGCGTGTGCGCGAGCTGCTCAAGCGAATGCAGGTACGCTATGTAGAAGGTTTGGAGCTTGAGCGCTTTGATCCTACCCATCTTTCGGTCTTTAATGCCAATACGCCGGAAGAGTGGCAGCAGGCGCTCAGGCTGCTTGAGCAAAGGCAAAAGCAGTCTTAAAATGTGCCTTGCCTGACAAAATCGCCTGATTACGATATTTGATCGGGGAAGGGGCTATGCTGGAGTAAGCCGAAGCGCTTGTGGGCGAGCGGCACGCCATCAAGGGTGCGAATGACAAAGAGATGCTCGCGCCAGAGGGTGCGGGCAACGATGATCCGGCGCGCTGCGGTTTCAGCCAGCAGCCAGTCTGAGACTGATTTGGGGCGCACTCCGGCGGCGATCAGAGAGAGATGTGCCTGCATGATACGTGGGTCGTTGGCCGGGACGTTGTGTAAGGAGGCGCAGAGGCGGCAAACCCCCTTCGAGTTTTTACACGTTGAGCAGATAGGTTGCTCGCAGAGCGCGCAGCGCACCGTGTGCTGCTGGCAATGATGCTGCCCACAGGCAGCGCAGGTCGCCTGATGTTGCTCACAGAAGAACCTGCCATCGATATGGCAGGCAATAGCATGGGTGGGACAATTCTTTCTGCCACACTCTGAACACGCAATGAGGTGGCTGGAGACACAATGGACAGTATTGCAGGTGGCGCAGCGTCCAGCGCAGGATGGGCAAAAGGGCTGCTTATCGATACTGCAAGTGAGCGTGTCGCTGGCACACGTTGCGCGTCCGCAAGATGAGCAGTTAGTCAGACCTTTAGGGCAGGCCAGGCGGTTACATACGTTGCAAGGAAGCGCGTGCTTGCGGCACAGCGGGTGACCATGACTGGCGCAAAGAACGGCACAGCCAGCGCCAACCATTTGCCCGCACTCGTGGCAGGTTGCCGTGTGGGCCGGGCAATGCGCTCGGCCACATTGGGCGCAAGGTTTGATACACGTCGGACAGAAGCGTCCGGTGCAGCCTTGAGTCGTGCAGGGCTGGAGGTGAATGTTGCAGTGGTAGCGCTGGCACTGCGGGTCTGCGCAGCGCGAAGCGCAGGACGTGCAACTCAGCGCGTCACAGGTGCGACAGCGCACCTGATCTTTTGTACAGGTGACCTCGTTGCAACGGGCGCAGCGCGTTGCGCAATTCACACAGAGCGGCGTTTGGTCGATATGGCAGGGCAGCGTATGAGTGGGGCAGGTGGGGCGGCCACACGAGGCGCACAACCGCGCGCAGATGGTACAGACTGTTCGCTGTGAGACGGAGCAGCGCATCTGGTGATCTGAGCAGGAATGGTGCCCACACTCCTCCGACTCGGTCAGACACTCCTCGCAGATACCCGCGCCATCGACAGAGCAGGCTCCGAGCGGATGCTCGATGCAGCGCCCGCGCTTGCAGCTTGCGCAGACCTGTATACAGGTCTGGCAGACCAGATGGGGGGTGCGCTCACAATAGCAAATCTGGGCCATTGCGCTGCCACAGGTGTTACACACAGGCCGGTTCACGGCGCCGCTGAGCGGATCGACATCGATAGTCAAAGGGAGCGCCCTGGCTGGTGTCGCTGTGGGTCGGTCACTGGTGATGTAGAAGGTGTAGCGGTGGAGTGGGCGAAAGAGCGTGATGCCGGTAAGCAGGCTGGTACGAACGATCAGATGGTAGCGCTCGCGGGCCATCTCAATTTTACGCTTCTTTTCAGCCTCCTGTTCCTGGTATTCCTGCTCCTGGCGCTCTTGTTCTGCTTTTCGTTGAGCAGCTTCTTCGTCGCTTATTGTGTCCTCAGCGGTTGTTTGTGCCGCGATTGGCTGAGCCGGGGCCGCACTTGCATAAAAGGCGCGAATGCGCGCCAGTTCTTCATCGAGATGGCGTGAGATGGCGGCCTCAATCGCCCGCGCTCGTTCCTGGACAAGCGGCTGCACGGCATCGAGCGCCAGACGCAGCGCCCTGGCTTCATCGATCTGTGCAAGCAGGGTTTCGGTAGGGCGCCCTTGCTTGAGAGGCTTGGTGAGTAAGGTTTCAACCGCCTTACTGCCAATCTCTACGTTCCCGGTTCCCTGATCGACGGTGACCTCAAAGATTTGCTCGATTTTCTCATCCGTCAGATAGGTTGTTTTGATAAGAAATTGGGTGAGCGGCATGTGGCTGGTGATGAGATCTGTGCCTGTAGCCGTGCAGCCTGGCGCCGGCACCGGGCAGGGAAACTGGGCCGGGGGCATCGGGTCGCGGCTGATGAGCATGACGGTGGCAGCTTGCGCGCGTTTGCGCAGCACATCGATGAGCCGGTTCAGCAGGTTACCGCCAATTGTGACCAGTTCGGCGTCGGGATAGTCCGCCTGGGCATCGCGCTGGAAGGTGAAGAGCAGTTGCTTCTGATTGGCAAAGATGCGTTGGGCATCGGGCGGCAGGGTCGCCTGGTAGATTTCGCGGGAAATTTCCTCAGGCGTTGCGCCAATCGCTCGTAATCCATCCAGGACGAAGCTGCGGAATTGTATCTGATTCACCGGCATAGCGTGATACCCTTCACCAACGTATTGTCTCTCTTTCACCCTTCAAAAATATCGTTGATAGCTGCCGCGCCGCGCATGGTCTGCTCAAAATCAGCGCGGGCCTGGGCGAGTTTGCTGCCGATCTGTGCCAGCGCACTGGCCTGGGCAGCGGGATCGGGATGGTTCAGCCAGAGTTCCCAAAGCTCGCGCTCGAAGTTAAATGTTTCGTCCATCTCGTCCAGCACCATGCCAAGCTCACCAACTTCAAGATCAAAGAGCCGCAGGTACTGGCGATAGAGCGCTAGCAATCGCTCTGCATAGGTGTCCTGAGAGGCGAGGGAGTAAATGGCAACATCATGAAGCTGGCCCAGCCGGTGAACGCGCCCGGTGCGCTGTTCCAGACGGGTCGGATCCCAAGGAATATCATAATTGACGATGATATGGCAAAATTGCAGATTCAGGCTCTCCTCTACAGGTCGCCCGGCCAGCAGCACCGAGCGTGGGTTCTGGCGGAATGCTTTCAGCGCGTCTCGCCGGTCTCGCTCCTGGAGATAGAGGGCGACGTCAAAAGGTGGGTTGGAGAGCAACAAGAGGCTATGCAGCCGCTGAGCAGTTGCCGGATGCTCCACATAGACGATCACCCGATCAGCGATCTTGCGAAGCAGATCGCGCAGGAACACTTCCTTGGAATCAACGCCAGACTGGCCCGCTGCCTCCAGCGCTTGCTGCCAGTGTGGCTGCTCACGCAGGGTGTGCCGTGATTCCAGAAAATCGCGCACAGCCTGGCGTCCAAGGCAGGCCGCCTGAAGGAGCGGACGATAGGTGCTGATGCGCTCCCAGATATTAGAACGGGAGCCATCGGCGCAGTCGAGCCGAATAGCCTGCTCAACCAACGTGTAGCAGCGGCGCTCCTCCTCTTGCAGAGGGATAGCGGGTTGAATGATCTCGCGTTTTTGCGGAAAGCGGATGGTGCTATCGCGCCTCCGGTTGCGGATCATCACTTCGGCCAGCGTACTCTTCAATTCTTGCTGCTTGCTCGCCTTATCTGGGGCGCGGCTATCCGCGTAGCGACGCAAAAACTCTTCGCGGCTGCGAAACTGGCCTGGCCGCACCAGCGTAACCAGTGAGAAAAGTTCGCCCAGATGGGCGCGGATAGGGGTAGCCGTCAGCAGCAGCAGGTATTTGCGCTGCAAGGCGTTGACGAATTGCCAGGTGGTATTATGCTCGCCAGATTTTTTGTAGAGCCGGTGGGCTTCATCGACAATGACCAGATCAAAGGCGCGCCCGGTGAAAAAATCCCTGCGTTTGGGCTGGCGCGCGGTATCCATACTGATAATGACCCGCTCAGCGGGGTGCCATTTGCGCCGCGAGTCGTACACAGTGAAATGCTCGTTGATTTTCTCGCGCATCTCCTGCTGCCATTGATCGGTAGCGCCTGGACGCACCAGGATGAGGACGCTGCGGACGAGGCCGCGCACCAGCAGTTCTTTGAGTACCATGCCCGCTTCAATGGTCTTGCCCAGGCCCACTTCGTCGGCAAAGATGCCGTTGCCGCGCATCTCGCGCAGCATTTTCAGGACGGCATTGTGCTGATGAGCGTAGGTATCGATATTCAGCGCATCCAGGGCGATCAAGCCATCGGCAAAGCCGCGATCCAGGGCGAGTCGTTCGCCTTCGGCACGCAGCAGCAGGAGCTTGAGCGGTGCGGTGGTGGGCAGGCGCAGACGGCTGAGTACCGGATGGTTCTCAATGCGATCTTGCTCAAATTGTGTTTCTGGCAGTTCAGTTGAGCGGTAGTAGGTTGCCTTGCTGGCGGGGGAGATTACTGCCTGGCCGTTGCGGCGATTGCCGCACGCCGGACAGAAACGCGCGCCTGGTCTGGTAAGTGTGCCGCAGTTCAAACACAACTGATCGAGCGCCTGGAGCGCTTCGCGGAAGGCGTCTATCCCGGCATAGCGGCTGGCTGGGGCGGAAGCCGTTGCCCGTCGCAGCAAGATGCTGAGCGCCGGGCTGATGCCTCCCTGTGGACCAACGAGAGGCGTACCAGGCGGGAAATGATCGATGGTGCGCCCGGTGAGCAGATAGATCAGCGTCGCACCCAGACCAAAGACATCTGTTCGTTCGCTGACGTGCTGGCCTTGTTCTGGTGCGGCGAAGCCGGGCGTGCCCAGTCGAAGCGATGGCACCTCGACCTGCCCAGGACTGAGTACTCGCGCCGAACCAAAATCGATCAGGAACAGCCGCCCATCCAGGGTGCGAATGATATTTTGCGGTTTAAGGTCGGCGTAGACAAAGCGCAGGCCGTCGGCATCGGGGTGATGCAATTGGGCCAGCACGTCTGATAACTCGGCGGCCCAGGTCAGCGCCGTCTTTTCTGGTATACAGGCGGCGCCACCGGCGATCACGGCGTCGAGTGTCTGACCGTCAAGGTAATCCAGCACGAGGTAGAGCGCGGCAGGAGTCTCAATGTGTTCGCCCAGGCGAGGCAGCGCGCGATGTCTGCGTCGCAGCAAAACCTCGATCTCTGCTCGCCATTGCTCGCGGATTTCAACCTTGTTTGCCGAAGTAAAAGGATAAGCTTTGATAGCCCAGGCTTTCCCGGTGATGCGGCGGTCAACAGCAAGATACAGAGCGGCCTGGCCCCCTGTAGCAAGCTGGCGCTCAATTTGATAGCGTCCTCCCAGTAATTGCCCAACCTGTAAGGCGGCACTCACCATGCCATCCATCCCTTCTGTCGCAGTGTCCGCAGCCAAACCGATACGATTGGTTTCATGGCTGGCCTTCAAGCAGGTAAACACTGCCTTGCTGGGTGCCAACCACGCACCAGATGCCAGAGATGGCTGGCGAGGCAAACACAGGCGCGCCAAGCGCAAGCTGCTGCTCGATTTTCCCGCTATGTGCATCAAGGAGCGAAATCAGACCCTCGTTGGTAATAACGAGCAAGAGCGTGCCACACAACACCGGAGAGGCGCCAATTAGCCCGCTGACTGAACTGGCCCAGAGGCGCTGGCCGTCCTCGCAGTTGAGGGCAAAGATCGCCCCCCCTTGGCTGGCAACAAAGACTCGGTCTCTGGTCAGCACCGGCGAGGCACTTATTGGGCTGCCAAGGGCGCGCTGCCAGCGACTTTCGCCGCTGTGGCTCTCCAGCAGAGCGAGGCTGCCGTCCGGTCCGGCGACCAGTACACGACCATCCTGGCAGGCAGGGGTAGCGCGTATCGGTCCGGCAGTCTGGAAGGTCCAGCGCGTTTTGCCGGTGGTGATGTCCAGCGCCTTCACCTGGCCTTGGCCGTTGCAGAGGATCACCAGATTGGTGTGTATTGCTGGTGAGGCATAAAACGGATTTCCATCAACATGCTCCCAGATGACTTCACCATTGTTGGGGTTAAGTGCTACGGCCCGTCCGGTCTGCGTGGCTGCAATGATCTTTTCGGCGTCCGCTGCAACAGAGGCAAAGATTTTGCCGCCCAGCGTCACGCGCCAACGGGCGCTGCCGCCCATGCTTTGAACGGCGTGCAATATACCATCGTCGTCGCCTAGAAAGATGGTATCGCCATGTAGGGTGGGCGTGCTGCGCAGTGGCGCTCCGGTAGGGTAGCGCCAGAGCTGGCGCTGGGTGTGAATATCAAGGGCATAGAGCGCGCTGTCGCGCGAGGCGGCGTAGATGATGCCGTTGGCGATGACGGGGGAGCCGTCCACCGCGCCCTGGGTATGAAAGTTCCACACCTGCTTGAGCGGCGGATGAAATGCTGTTTCGCTTACGCCCGTGCGGGCCGCGTTGCCGCGAAAGCTTGTCCAGTTCTGTGGGGGACGTTGGACTGCGGAAGGCGCGATGAGCGCCTTGTTGCAGTGGCTGCAATGCGTGGCTGACATGGGGTTGGCTTGCTGGCAATGTGGGCAGGGATACGTTTGCTGCAAGGTATGCAGGCGCCTCAGTTCACCAAGCATCTCGCTCGCAGAAGCATAGCGCTGCTCTACTGCAACGCGGGTGGCCTGGAGTAAGATGGCCTCCAGTTCGGCAGAGACGCTCGGATTGGTCGCCCGGACGGGCGGAAAGCTGATGTCTTTGCGCCATTGCAGGTTGATGTCCATGATGTTGATCAATTGGGGATCCTTGCCCGTCAGCGCAAAATAGAGTGTGCCCCCTAGCGCGTAGAGGTCTGAGCGCGGCTCGGTGCGCCCGGCTTTTTGTTCGGGCGGCAAATAGCCCCAGGTGCCGATCTTCATCGTATCGCGTTTGCCAGCCTCATAGCGGCGGGCGATACCAAAATCAACCAACACAGCGTCGCCTTCTGGTGTGATGATGACGTTGTCTGGTTTCATATCACGATGCACGATGGGGGGCTGCTGGCTATGAATATAGACCAGCGCGTCGCAGAGGTGGATACCCCAGCGAATCACATCGCTTTCTCGCGCCGGGCCATCTTGCTCGATGACATCTTGCAGTGCGCGCCCCTCAATCAAATCCGAAACAAGGTAGTGCGTGCCGTTTTCGGTAAAAGCATCCCAGCAGGCCGGAATGTGGGGATGGCGCAGTTGAGCCAGCAGCGCGGTCTCGCGCTGGAACATCGCTTCATCAAGCCCTGGGTCTGGGCGCAGTTGTTTAATCACACAGGGCTGATTGCCCCGATTGCTGTCGCGGGCGCGAAAGATGAGACCCATGCCGCCGCGATCTGAGAGTGGGGCGACATTGGTATAGCGTCCACCGGCAAGCTGTTGTGCCTGCGGCGCCTGTATTGCAATAGGTGTGGCGCCAGCGCTCATCTGACCTGGCAAGGGGCCGCTGGCGGTGGCAGCGCCGGCGATGGATGCGCCACACTTGACGCAAAAACGGGCGGTTGATGGAGCAACGTAGCCGCAGCCGGGGCAATAGACGTAAGAGGTGTTCGAGGCTTGCATATGGCTTCATCCAGATAGGCTTGTGTGTGCCAGGGCATAAGGAACTGAGTATCTCACACAGCACAAGTATATCCTCTAGCCGGGCGGCTGTAAAGCCTCTGCGTGGCTTGCGGCGTGAATAGGCCGTCCTCTCTTTAGCCAATGGTGATGAACTCCTGCCCATATGGGAGGTTCCCCAGATCATAGTGCCACTTCAGTATGCCATTGCTGGCAGTGAAGGCCGAGAGGACGGCATGTTGCTCCGGCTGCTTCGTCACTGGATCAAGAGGAGGGTTCATATCGTAGGGAGCGAGCGTATCGACATACAGCGTGCCGTTGACGAGCGCCCGTGTATCCATCAGGTCGTCCGGGTTGGGGGTTTGATAGGCCCACTTCAGTGAGCCATCGGCAGCGCTGCGCACTTCCAGACGCCCTGGCGGCCAGTTTGACGCGGGAAGAATATGAAAGGGCGAGTTCGCCACCACCAGCAGCCCATTGGCTGCCAGGGTCGGGGCGCCGCTCGTCGCCAGTGACATCTGCCAGAGCGATTTGCCCGTGCTGGTATCTAGGGCCGCAAGCGTGTTGTTATCGGTTGCCCGATCTGTGGCGCCAACGTAGAGCAGGCCGTTGTCGAAGACGGCACCATTGAGATAGGTGGGCGCGGGAAGCTGGAGGCGCCATCTGAGCGAGCCATCAGTCGGGTTCAGCCCGTAGCCCTCGCTGGGGGGTTGAGGAGAATAGGCTCCTACGAATGGGCCTAGCACGATGATCACCTGTGGCTCTGCCGCGATAAACGGCCCAACCAAGGAGCGGCTCCACAATTGTTGGCCGGTGCGAGGATCGAGGGCCAACAAGGTGCCGGGGAGCGGGCCACCAAAACTGGTACTGTCTGGGATGGCGTAGAGGATGCCAGCCGCCGGATAGACTTCCCAGCGGGTGTCAATCGCATGCGGGCCATTGCCCGCGTGCTGCCAGAGGATCGTACCATCGCTGGCCTTGACGGCATAGAGCGGCATATCTTCCCCGCCTGTACCAGACCCGTTGATATACACCATGCCATCCGCTACGGCCCTCAGCGGTCCCTGGTTGAGATGCCACAGCAGCGCGCCATCGCTGGCCCGGAAAGCCGAAGTGGAGAAGGGGGTGGAGGCTGTTGAGACATAGACGACACTGGTGCTGACCGCTAGTTTAATAATCTCGCCCGGCAGAGGATGCTGCCAGAGCAGCCTGCCATCGCTGGTGCGGAAGGCAAAGAGGTCGCTCTGGCGGGAAGTGGCCCCGTCAGCGGGGGAGGAACTGACATAGAGGATGCCATCTTGCAGGATGGGCGCGACCTCCGCCGTCCCAGCCGCAGCGCGCCAGCGCACGCGGCCCGTGCTGGCATCCAGGGCCACCACCTCCTTGTTGGTAGACTGGTAGAAGGTGGGGGTGAGATACACGCTCGGCGGAGTGGTGGGCAGCAGAGTGGGAGTTGTGCCCAGGGTACGGTGATGGCTGAGAACGAGTCCCGCCGTAATGGAGACGATCACCAGCAGAGCGGCAACAGCGCTGACCCAGGACCAGTGCTGGCGCGCCCGACGCCGCTGGGGCGGCGCGGGCGGGGCAGGTGCGGCTGTGTCAGGCAGTGGCGTGGCTTCCCCCAAGGCGGGCGCCGGATCGCGGGTTTGGGCCAGGGCTACTAGCTCCTCGCGTGAGGCAAAGAGCGGGTCTGGCCTGACGCCAACGTGGCGGCGCAGGGCCGCCTCTAGCGTTTCATAGGCCGCCCGTTCTCGCTGGCAGCGGCCACAGGAGGCCAGATGCGCGCGCAGCGTGGCCTCTTGCCCCTGGGTCAGTTCGCCCGCGTGCAAGAGCGGCAAGAGCGCGTCGGCGGCACGGCAGGTGGGGTCCGTCGCTCTGGGCGGGAATGGATGGGTTGGCATAACGTTATTGCTCCTGTTCTGCGGGGTCTTCGGCAAAGTAGGCCGCTCGCAAGCGCTGCCGGGCGCGGCAGAGGCGTTTCTTGCTGGCCTGGGGTGTGATGCCCAGGATCGGCGCCATCTCTGCCGCGCTAAAGCCCTGCACGAGATTGAGCAGCAGGCACGCGGCATCCCCCACCGACAACCGCGCCAGCACCGCCCGCAGCACCAGCCCCTCGGCCACCTGATCCTCAAAGGCCAGTGGGGCGTGGGGAGCGGCCACGTCGCCCAGCGTGCCCTGCTCCAGCGATTCCCAGCGAATCAGGCGCCGGTGGCGCAGCGCATTCAGCGCTCGCGCGTGGGCCACACTAAAGAGCCAGCGGCGCATTTCAGCCTCCGTCCCCGCGCTGTCGAAAGGGGGCGTACACTGCTGTGCCACACGCCAGGCTTCGCACACGACCTCCTGCCCCAGATCACGCGCTTGCTCCGCATCCCCTAACAGATGGCGGAGATAGCTGAACAGCGGGCGCTGCACCTGCTCCAATAGGCTTGCAACGTCTCCGGTCACCGGATGGGCGCCAGGAGAGGAGTCGCGCACGTTGCCCCCTTTGCCATAACAAGAGATAGAAGGGGTTCGGTTGCCCTTCATAGTATAGTAACCACTTCAGGAGCAGAAAAGGGGACCATCAGCAGTAGTCATTCCCATTAAATTGCTGATGGGTGAGATAGTTATCTCCTCCACTGCCCAGCGCATCATTATACGCCAACAACAAGGTTGAAGTGCGGGTTATATCGGCTATCCAAACTCTCGTGTAGAAAAAGTACCCAATAGGATAGAACCCTGCCGTTGGGTTGTTGGGGGAGGCCCAGGCATTCGTCCACGCCGTAGAGGTGTATGTAGCCAGGCTGTAGAAATTACCATTCCCACAACCTGGTCGCTCGTCGATCCATTCCGCGCTGAGTTGCCCTGATTGGAAGCCGGAAGGGGCATAACCCCGATACAGCGTGCCGTTATCAGTGATGGTATACCCGACATTGCTGGTAGGATTGTTCGGAGCAAACCAGACCTCCGCGCGGATTTGATCGCCACACTGGGCGCTGTGAATGGTCATCGCCATAGGCGTTCCGTTGGCGCCGACTGCCTCATAGAAGAGGTGGTAACTATGAGAGTTATCCCATGCCGAGCCGACTTGCCAGAGATCTTCGCTGTTATAAAATCCTCCTAACCCCACCCAATTGCCCATCTGATAAGCAGCACTGTTGGACGAAACGCACGGGATGGTCCACTTGCCGATCACATCATTATAGCCCGGTTGGATTCCATTCCCGGCTACATAGCCATTCCAGTTCGGGTTACAGACTGTTTGAGGAGGCAGGGCAGAACAGCTTGGGCTAAAGATGACTGGCTTCCCATTCACAAGATCAGGCTGGGGTTGCGTGTCAGGCACACAGACGGAATGCGCAACCCCTTCGACGGTGCGCAGCCACTCGTCAACCTCTTGTGGGTCGCCGGAAGGGGGACGAGAAGGCAGGAGGTACTGATGCAGTTGTTGCCGCGAGGCGTGCATAAAATCGAAATTAGCGGGGACCGTCGGACAATGGGATGCTGCTGGCTGCTGCTTGATCGATGAGGCGGAGGCAAGGGATCCCGTCGAAAGAAACCAGGGGGAGATAGATAAGCTGAGAAGCACTGGGAGGATTCTCTTCAGAAATCCTCCTGAAACCATGTGCCCTTTTTTCATCGGAAATCCTCTTTCTTGGAACTACTTGACGTGTGCCAAACGTTCAGCTACAATCCCTTTCGGTTGAGCTATTCCCCCCTTTCCACAGGCTCAATTTTTACCAGCACAAGTGTACTGTTACTCCAAGTAAAGAAGTAAGTTACCTCATGTAACGTTGCATCAGGTAATGTTACATGAGGTAACAGCAAGGAGCGCCGTTCATGAGGATCACCTGGCAGCACTTTGGACCCTGGCTCCGGCAGGTACGCATACATCGAGGACTTTCACAAGAACGGCTGGCTGAGGCCATGCGCTATCACCGCATTCAGATCTGGCGGCTGGAACACGAAGAGTGTCGCCCCAGCAAGCAATTCCTTCAACTGCTTCAGTACAAAGTCACGCTTACCCCAGGCGAGATGGTCTGGCGCGCCGCCTTTGAGCAAATGGTTGCCTACCATTGCGGAGAATTTGAGATAGACGATGAGCCACCCCGCGCGTGAAACGCGCGGGGTGGCTCGTTCAAGCGGTCCATCATAAGGTGTAGCTTATTCCGGCTTCAGTACCAGCCGGGCCTCTTTCGCGCCTTCGATCTGGTCGCGCTCGAAGAGCAAGGGATAGTGCTTGACCTCCAGCCAGGTTTGGATCATGTCGGCGTAGTGGGCGCTGGCCGGGTGGCCGGACTGGCCGGTGGGATGGCCGAAGAGGCCGCTGCGCGTGCTGGCGAGATCGACGATCAGCCGGAACGAGGGCATCCAACTGGTTGCTGTGTAAGGCTTGCCTGGCGCAAAGGCCATCTGACAGACCGTATCCGTATCGCCGCCCAGCGGGAACGGCCCGCGATTGAAGAGCCGGCTCAGCGCCTTGACCTGCCCCAAGGGATGGCTAAACGTCACGCTATGCAGCCTGCCCCACTGCCAGCCGGCCATATTCTTGCCCAGCTTGCCGCGCAATTCGTCCAGCGCGCCGCGCAGGCTTTGCTCCAGCGCTGCCTCCCAGTTTTTCGGCCCCTTGGGCAAGGCGCTGTGGGCAAACCAGCGGTTGTCCTGCTCGCTGAGCAAATCGATCAGCAGCGGCGTGCTGCGCCCCGCGTAGCTATTGATTGGCGAGAGGACCGTCAGCCCTTTGCCTACATACTCCTCCGCCAGTTCTTCGCCCAGCACCGTGCCAAAGGTGAGTTTCAGCATGCGCAGCAGGAAGACCTCATAGATCGCCGCCGCCGCGCTTTCTTTATCCAGCACAAAGTTCCACGAGCGCAGCAGGGCGAGCGCCTGGCGTTCGGTCTCGTTGCGCGGCTCTAACTTGAGCAGGTGCGGCACAATCTGCGAGGCCGGCAGGCTATAGAAATCGCCCTGGATGGTCGCCATATCCGCCGGGGTCAGCCGCTCGTGTTCGTTGAGCAGATCGCTGATGCGCCTGGCGCG
>CAZFWN010000009.1:0-5353 GCA_964522745.1 uncultured Ktedonobacterales bacterium | reverse complement strand
CCGCCGGGGTCAGCCGCTCGTGTTCGTTGAGCAGATCGCTGATGCGCCTGGCGCGGTAGCCATTGAAATACTCGTGGGAGATGAAATGCGGATAGTCATCGCCGACGATGCGGTTATTGGCTGTGACAATCTGATGGCTCTCCGGGTTATACGCCTGCGGCAGTTCCTCAAAGGGCACTGTGCCCGTCCACTCGTATTCGCCAGTCCAGCCGGGCACCGGCAGCAGACCCTGGCCCTTGGCACGTACGGGCACGCGCCCGGCCATGTAATAGCCAATGTTGCCATCCACATCGGCATAAACAAAGTTCTGCGCCGGCGCGTCCCAATGGCCGAGCGCGGCGGTAAACTCCTCCCAATTGCCGGCGCGGTTCAGGCCCATCACTGCCTCGGCAGTTGTCGCTGGATCGTGGCTGGTCCAGCGCAGCGCCATTGGCTGCCCGTCCGCCTCCTGGCCGCTGAGGATCGGCCCATGCCGCGTGATGATGACCTCCTCGACTACCGGCTCCTTCCGGCCCTTGACGCGAATCTCCTCTGGGATAACCTTTGCATCTTCCCAGGCGCCCTGATACTCATATTGATGTGGATTCTCCGGGTTGAAGCGCTCCAGATAGATGTCTTGCGTATCGGGTCCGGCATTGGTGACACCCCAGGCGATGCGCCGGTTGCGCCCGATAATCACTCCAGGCAGCCCTGGCAGCGTGGCGCCGGTGACATCCAGGCCCGGCGCGTTCAGGTGGCAGTGATACCAGATTGCCGGCATCTGCGGCGCCAGATGTGGGTCGTTCGCCAGCATCGGCTTGCCGCTGGCCGTGCGCGTGCCATCCACCACCCAGTTGTTGCTGCCATGCGACGGACTGAGCATGCTCACCAGTTCTTTTATCTGGCGATATTGATCGAGCAGCGGCGTATTCAGACCGCTATAATCGGCGCCTGGTGGCACAATCAGCGGGTTGCCTCGCGGATAGAGCGGCTCAATGCGTGCCGCGCGCTCCGCGCCAATCTTTGCCACAAACTTTGCCCGCAGCAACTCAGACTCCCAATTGCCGGCCAGGTTCCAGGCCATCATCTTGCCCCAGGCCAGCGAATCGGCGGGCGTCCAGGGCGCCGGCGTAAAGCGCAGCAGCACCATCTCCAGCGGCAGGCGCCCCTGGTGGCGCTCGATAAAGGTATTGACGCCCAGCAGATAGGCATCCAGCAGGCGGCGCGTCTCCTCGCTTATCAGCGGCACATCTTGCTCCGCCGCCCGATACAGGCCAATACGCCGCAGGAAGCGGTCCGCCTCCAGCGTCACCTCGCCAAACAGTTCTGAGAGGCGGCCAGTCGGCACGCGCCGGTTCATCTCCATCTGCCAGAGCCGGTCCTGCGCGTGGACATAGCCCTGGGCAAAATAGAGGTCGGCCAGCGAATGAGCAAAAATATGAGGCACACCCTGCCCATCCCGCAGAATCTCGACCTCAGCTTCGAGGCCGGCCAGCCGCTCTTCTCCGCGTACCTTCGGCAATGGCCGGCGGAACAGCAAATACGTCGCGCCGCCAGCCAATCCTGCCACGCCAGCGCCCACCGCCAGCGCATTACGCCACCACGATGCCATACGCTAGGCCCTCCTATGTCATTTCATTACATATGTTACAGCGTGTCATAGCTCTCTGTCAGAGCAGGGAGGAATTGCCCTCTTGTTCAGAGAGTCTAGCGCAATCCGGCACTGCTGACAAGGGCTGGCGGACGTCAGGAACAGATTGTTCCGCGCAGGATGCGAAGTGGTCAAAGTGGTCGAAGTGGGGAAACTTCGGCGCCACCTGTCTAAGTTGTCCGATCTGTCCGAGTTGTCCGACTTGAGGAAGGTGGGAAACTTGAGATACTTGAGAAATTTTCTACGCCAGCTCGCTGTCGCTGCAAACCCAGCCAGAGGCCCAGCATTACCAGCGTTAGCGTAATCACATAGGGCAGCAGCGACCACAGGCCCACCTGTTGCGCCAGCGCGCCGGCCAGCCAGGGAAAGAACGCAGCGCCCATGCTGCCCAGGCTGGCGAGAAAGCCAATCGCCGACGGCAGCACCCGTGCCGGCACGAGCGTAGACATCAAAGCAATCGTGGTTGGGAAGATCGGCCCCAGGCTGAAGCCGGTAAGAAAGAGACCGGCAGCAGCAATTCCACCGTTGGGAGCCAGCCAGATCAGCAGAATACCCAGGACCACGCCGGCTATGCAACCCTGAATCAGCCGCTTCTGCCCCACGCGCCCCGCCAGATTCGCCAGCGTCAGCCGTCCCAGCGTCAGTCCAAGCCAGTAGCCGCTGATGGCTGCGCCGGAAAGTACCGTCGCCTGGTGCCGCGACTCCGTCAGAAAGCTATAACTCCAACTGCCCAGGCTCACCTCCGAGCCAACATAGAAGAGCAGGAAGAAGGCTCCAACCCAAACCACGCGCAGCTTGAGCGCAGCCATCAGCACATTGCCGCCAGCGCGGGTTGGCTCGGCCTGGGCAGGCTGGGCCATTCGATCTTGAAAGAACATGCCCACGCCGACCAGCAACAGTACGCTGAGCAGAACCCAGGCGCTATAGACCCGATTCCAGCCCCAACCCTGGACCAGCACCGCTGTCGCTATCAGTGGCCCAAGCCAGGCGCCGATGCCATAGAACGCATGGAGATAATTCAGCCGCGCTGTGTTCTTTGGCAAAAGGGCGATGTAAGCGTTCAGCCCGGCATCAATGCTTCCGGCGCCAAAGCCAAGGGCTACTCCAGCGATCAGGATGGTCACAAAAGGTGGCGCCAGGCTGAATGTCCCAACCGCCAGCGCATAAACTGCCAGACCAGCCGCCAGCGAAAGCCGATGTCCCAATCGCTCGATCAATAAGCCACAACTCAACGCAGCAGTGATATAGCCGATGGCTCCCATTAAAAAGAGCAGGCCCACCTCGGCTTTATTCACTCCATAGGCATGGCTCACGCTGGGCAGCAGCACGCCAAAGGCGCCATCGCTCGCGCCAATCAGGATAAAAGCCAGGAAAGCCAGCGCCAGTTGCAGGCGCAGCAGTGCTGGGGAAAGCAGCGATGTATGCTGCGGTGGAGCGGAGGTGTTCTCAAGTGTATCCAAAGAGCGCTCTGGCCGATGTTTCATGCCCTCTATTGTATCCCCTGGCTCAGCAAAATGAAAGGGCATAATGCGGCCCCCCGATTCTTCTGGAGTGCTGGAGGACCGTAGGGATATTAGCGGCTGCGTAACCCGACTGCCAGCGCCAGCACGGCCACCGCGATCTGTGGCGCCAGACCCCAGCCATGTGCTGTTTCATCCTGAATGCCACAGTGCCAGGAGAAATAGCGCTTCAAGAAGCCGTTGCGCAACAGGAGAGGGTTGGCGCAGGCCAGAGCGTCAAGATCGGGGAGCGTTCCGGCAAGCGCGCCGACAACGGCAGCCGTCGCCAGTCCGCGTCCGTGCCGCTTGCCACGCCGGGCAATCCAGGCCACTCCCAGAACTGCAAGGAGCAGATCAATAGGAACACGAATCCATGTGGTGATATGAGGCCGGTAGGGATACAGCGTCTCTTGCCAGTGGGGGATGGTATCCAGCAGAAAATGGCTCGCCATTGCCACTGGGATGACTTTCAAAGGATGTTTCAGACGCACTCCAATGGCTGCGCCTGTCACCGCGTGAGGGGTTATCAGCATAACTCACTCCTGGCTGCATGAAAGCAGCAATACTCCTCAAAAAAAGAGGCTCCAGGTGGAATTCCACCGGAGCCTTGCGTCGTGATCTCGTGGCAATCTCTGCATGTTATTGCTCGACATTGTTTAATACCAGATGAAACAAGCGCTTGCACAGAGGCAGCCCAGCAGAGCGCCTGCCGCCACATCAGAGGGAAAGTGCGCGCCCAGCGCGATACGCGAGAATCCGACCAGCGTTGCCAGCAAGAGCGCGCCCGGCAAGAATATCGTCGAAAAATGGCCGAGTATGATTGCCACTGCAAATGCCGTCGTTGTATGCCCGGAGGGAAATGAGAACGCATCGGGCATACGCACCGGCAAGTAGGAAAGCTGGAAGCTATCACAAGGCCGGTTACGTACCAACAAGCGCTTTGTCAGGTTATAGACTACCTGTGCCAGCCCCACCGCCAGCCCTCCAAACAAGACATGGCGCGAGCCACGCGAACCCCCAAAGAGCAATAGGGCCATGCCAATCAGACCCCAGCCATAACCGTCGCCAAAGCGCGTTGCCCAGATCATCACCTGCCGTAATAGGCCCAGACGCAGCCAGGTATTTACCGCCAGACAGACCGCACATTCCCAGCGGCCTGCTGCCGGAAAGCGTCGGGCATAGCGAGTTCGCATACATCCTCCTCGTACAGCTTCTGCTTCGCTCTCACTTTGAGTATGCGATTTTCAAATTAAATCTGCCGTCAGATCACGTAAAGAGTGATTTAAAGCCTAGAGGCTCGCTTTCTTCTCAAAGTAAATATGTGAGCAACGCCATTGACACTCACACGACACCACTCCTATACTCACCAGGAAGGGCAGAGCATCCCTGCTGGCTATCAGTATCATCAGGAGGGTCTTTTTTATGTCTGCTGGCGGCCCATCGAAATATTGCCCGCGCTGCAACACGCAGCTTCCCGCGCAAGCGGGCTTCTGTGGCACCTGTGGTTATCAATTTGCCGCGCCTGGCCCGGCGTCGCAGGGCGCATCCTATGGCTCAAATTATGGCCCACCCCCCTATCAGGGACAGGGCGCAGGCTGGGCACCGACACAGGCTGCCCCTCCGCCCCAGGGGCAGCCTGGCTATCCGCCTCCAATGCAGCCGGGGTATTCCCCCCAGGGCCAACCCGGCTATCCACCGCCGATGCAGCCTGGCTACGCGCCTCAGGGGCAGCCGGCTTATCCACCGCCGATGCAGCCTGGCTATGGGGTTCCCCTCGCGCCTGGAGGAGTGCCAAAGACAGGCGGTGGCGCAGGTAGAATCATTATCATTGCGCTCTTGGTGGTCGCGCTGGTTGGTGGCGGAGCAGCCGCCTGGTTTCTCTATCTCAATCCAGGCCGGTGCAGTGGTCCACTCTTCGACTCGCATGGTGTCCCAGGCACCGTGCCCCTGCCCAGCGGCTGCGCGTTTGAGGCTCACCCGGCCACGCAAACCTCAACAGGCTCCCAGGGGAGCAAAACAACAACAGATCAATGGCTCTGGGCGATCAATGGGAACGATCAAACAGGCGTTCAGTCATTTTATCTAAACAACCTGTCAAGTAAAGACTGGAGCAATCCCAAAGCAACAAGTAATATAGACGGTAAGGGTGTTGTGGCTTGCCAGGGGAACCAGCAGATTTTAATCATCGGCACAGGCCAGCAAGCCAAAGTCAAGAATGCTGATG
>CAZFWN010000008.1:0-70604 GCA_964522745.1 uncultured Ktedonobacterales bacterium | reverse complement strand
TGAACAACACGGCGCTGGCCTCAACGCGCACCATCATCGCGCTGCTGGAAAACCACCAGCAGGCCGATGGCACCGTGCGCATCCCGGCGGCGCTTCAGCCCTACATGGGTGGACAAAGCTTTATTGGGAAGAAATGAGCGCTTCTGCTACAATACTCGATGGGAACTGCGCTGCATAGGAAGTTGCCAGGAGACGAGCAATGTCCGAATTAGAGCCTGGTGAAGAGGAACACGATTATTATCATTTCCTCGGAATAACAGAAATGGCGAGCGCCGAGGAGCTTCGCCGGCGTTATCACACCCTGGCGCTGAAGTGGCACCCCGACAGGCACCTCAACACGCCTGAGAAAGAGCGACAGCAGGCCGAAGAGTACATGAAGCGCCTCACCCGCGCCTATCATGTACTCTCCACCCCTGACTTGCGCGCACTCTACGATGAACGGCGCCATCTAGGGGGGCACAGCGCTCATCACTATGCACACGCCGCTCACGGGTCGGTAGCCTTCACCCAGATGCACTCGCCAGTCCCGCCGGGCGTTGCCGCGCCCACTCCATCCTTTGGCGGCCAGGATACCAAAGGCGGCGGGGGCGGCTTTGGCCTGGCGATTCTGTGCTTCCTGGTCGCGCTGAGCTGCGTCAGCCTGCTCTTTCGCGGGATAGACAGCCTTATCGCCGGCTTGCTGCTGCTGCTTGGGGTCGTCCTCTTCAGCCTGGGTGGCATCCTCTTTCTCCAGGATGGCAGCATCCTCAATCGCGGCGTCTACGCCTGGCTCAATGGTGAGCCAAAACAGTTCCGCCAGGACCGCTGGCGCGCCCAGCAGGTTCGTGAGCAGAGCAAGAAAACGATTGCGCAGAACCACCTCACCCCTTTTGAGTTGCTGGTTGAGGAGGCAATGGCTTCCATTCCCCAGGAATTTCAGCAACAGATGGGCAACCTCATGGTCATGGTAGAACAAGAGCCGGATGAGGAAACGTTGGAGCGCGTCGGCGTCAAAGAGGGCCATATCCTGTTGGGCCTCTATCAAGGGGTTGCCTTGACCAAACAGGGCATGTACGGGCAAGGGCAGATGGAACAGATTACCATTTACCAGCAAACCATCGAAACCTATTGCCACCACGACCCTGACCGCATCCGCGATCAGGTACGCAAGACCGTGCTGCACGAAGTCGCGCATCACTTTGGTATGGACCATGATGAGATGCCCATCTGGGTTAAATAGTCAGCAAGAGACCGTCTCTCCTTCTGGTTAAAATGCTGCAAGTGTGTCGCTAAGGCACTTTGAAACGTCTTTGGAATAGCACCCACTCTGGCCTCTCCCCTTCTCCCCTGGCACACTTGCTTCCTGACAAAGAGAGAGGTACACTGGCGGCGAAGATTTGTTTAGAATGAGGGAAAAACCCTGCATGGACAGGAGCGAAGGCAGCCGGAGAGGCGGAGGAAGCATGGAGCATCTCCATTCGCAGCGCGCAGAAGCCGCTCAAGACGAAGAGGCGCTCTTGATTGCGCGCAGCCGGCGCGGGGATGTTGCCGCCTTTAATCAGTTAATCCTCTTGCATCAGCAGGCAATCTATACCTTATCGTATCGCATGCTTGGGGGCGACCCAGAAACCGCCGCCGATATTACCCAGGAATCGCTCCTGGCAGCCTTTCGCGCCATCGAGAGTTTTCGCGGCGGCTCATTTCGCTCCTGGCTGCTGCGCATCGCCAGCAACGCTTGCTGCGACTATTGGCGTCGCAAGCAGCGCCGCCCCTCCGAATCGCTCGAAGCCCTGACCAGCCAGCCGGATGGTGACGGCGAGGGGCTGGCGCAGCAATTCGCCGACGACGAACGCTGGAACCCCGAAACCGTCGCCTTGCGTGTTGAGCTGCAAGAATTGCTTCAAGTCGCCCTGGAGCGCCTGCCGCTGGAACAACGCCTGGCGGTGATCTTGAGCGATATTCAAGGTCTCTCCTACGAAGAGATCGCGCTCACGACTGATACCACCCTTGGCACCGTCAAATCGCGCATTGCGCGAGGCCGCGCCGCGCTTCGAGATTACCTGCAACAGCACGCGGAACTTTTACCCCGCAGCTACCGTCAAAAAGAAGAGAAGGGCCGAGGAATCGACTAAGGCACCCTTGCTGGAGAGAGTTGGAGAGACATCGGTGGAACACCGCGAGCATCAGTGGGAGCAGCAGCGCGAGCAGCTTTCGGCGCTGCTGGATCAGCAGCTAAACGAACAGGAGCGCGCCGCCCTGGAAGCGCACGTGCAGCAGTGCCGCGCGTGCCAGGCAGAACTGGCAAGCCTGCGGCGGAACAAATCCTTACTGCACGCGCTGCCCCAGCCAGCCCTCCCGCGCAGCTTCACCGTGTCGTTGGAGGGGTCCACACAGAACACACCGGCGCAAGCCCGGCAGGCGCGCCAGCCAACCCCTGCCCCAGCACATCGGCCAACGCCTCTGCCACGCTCCAGCGCCCCGCGCCGGCGGCGCCCCGCGCAGGTCATCCAATGGCTCAGCGCCATTGCTGCCGTGCTGGGCCTGGTGATCCTGCTCTCCAGCGCCGTCGCAACCTTCGCTCCGCACGGAGGATATGCAACCAGCGCCGCGCCAGTCAGCAATCAATCAGCAGCAGGCGGCACTGCCAGGCAAACACCTGCTCCCACCCCACCACTCTCGCACCCAACATCGAATACCATGCCAACCCAAGACACACCCGTCGAGGTACACCCGACGCTGCCCGCAACGCCCGTCCAGAACACGCCCACCAGCGGGCCATCAGTTGGTTCGCCAGACACCACCTCATCGCCCCTGGTCTCCGTCACCGGCCTGGGGGTCTTGCTGCTGCTGCTGAGTATCTGCGGTTTTGTCATCGCGCGGGTGCTGCGACGCCGCTGGTAAAGACACTGGCGAAAGTCAGACAACTTAGACAGCCTCGCCCGTGTGCCCCATGACTCCATCAGCCGCTAATGCGTTGATAATCAGCCTGCAATCCCTGCGGACTCAACTGGCCGTTGAAGACCGCCCGCACCATCCCCTGTTTATCGATAAAAAACGTTCGGGGCAGCGCCACCGGATCATAGCTGTTGTTATTGTTAAACTGAAGCGTGCGGTCAGCAAGCACCAGATACGTAATCTGATAATCCTGCATATACTGCATCATGGTGCTTGTCGGCTCGCCCTCATTAATGCCCAGAATCACCAGCCCTTGTCCCTGATGCTCGCTATACAACTGCTGTAAGAGCGGCGTTTCCCCCCGACAAGGCGCGCAATAGCTGGCCCAAAAATTGATAATGACCGGGTGCCCGCGCAAGCTGCTCAGTGTCACCGGATGCCCGGTGCTATCAGTGAGGGTAAAGTTTGGCGCCGATTGGCCGACCCCAATGCCGCCAAACGGCCCGCTGTCCTTCGTCGGTTGGAACAGCAGCCAGAGAAAGCCGCCGGCCCCGACGAGCAGCAGCGCCAGGATACTAAGCAAGACTGTGCGCCTTTTGGGCGAGTAGCGGCGGCGCGCCGGCGCCAGAACATCCGTTGCCATAGCATATATCCTTGAAGGTGTGGTCTGAAGGTGTTAGACTTCCCATCCGAGAAGTATAGCGGAGCATGAGCATCACGTCAAATCAAGCAACCGTTTGATTTTGCGACTTACATCGGAGCGTAGCATGTCAGACTGGCGCACTCTTCCTCTCCTCACAACGGCTGTCGGCAGTTACCCGCCGGGAGACCTCCCGCCAAAGCAGGCGGTACGTCGGGCCGTCGAAGATCAAATCGCCGCCGGCATCGACCTGATCAGCGATGGGCAGGTCCGCGCCGATATGATTAGCCGCTTTGCTGATGGCATCTCTGGCTTCCGATGTGATCGGGAAGGCCGCTGGGAACTGGAAGCGCCGCCCGACCTGCCCAACGAGCCGCTGACCGCCGGCGATTATCTGCTGGCCCGGCTGCTCGCCGGAAGCCGCGCAACGGTCAAGGGCGTCTTGACCGGGCCGGTTACCCTTGCGTTTTCAGTCCGGCTCGCTCCCGGCGCTCCCTACAGCGGCAATGGCGATCCCCACCTGATCCTGCGACTGGCGGGCATCCTTGCCCGCGAAGCCGCCGCGCTGGTGGCCGCCGGCGCAGAAGTAGTGCAGATCGATGAGCCACTGCTGCCAAAAGTTGCACAAAACGGCTTTGATCTGACTCTCGCAGAGCAGGCGTTGCGCGAGGTTGTAGCAATGGTTCCCTATTCTATTCTGCATAGCTGCGGCGATGTGCGCCCCATCGCCTATGAACTCTTGAGCATGCCGGTCTCAGCGCTCAACGTGGCTGGCGCCCAGGTTGATACCCTGGGCGCCTTCGATGCCGAAGACCTGGAGAGCGCCGGCATGCACCTCATCTATGGGTGCGTCGATACCAGCGCTGCCCAGCCTGATTCCCGCCAGCAGATCGAGCAGCGAATGGAGCGCGCTATCGAGCAGTGGGGAGCAGAGCGGCTCTGGTTCTCACCAGATTGCGGTTTGCGTCAGCACAGCCACGAACAGGCCCAGGAGATACTCTCTGAACTGGCCGACGCTGCCCAGGCCGTTCGCGCTCGCCATCATCCCTAAACAAAGACGCTACTCTTGCTCGCGTAATGGCGTATCCTCCAGCCTGGTACTCGCCAGTGCGCTCACCTGCAACGCCTTGCTCGCCTGTCGCACCTGATGAGCCGACTGAGTCACCGCCTCCAGCACCGCCCGCAGCCACGCCGCCATCATATCGACTCCACGTGTATCGGGCAGTCCTTGCAGCAAGGCGCGCAGCTTATAGTCCATTGTGCGCGCATTGCGCTCTTGCAGCGTTGCTTCACCAGCCATAGTGGAGAGTACCCGCGCCAGTTCTTCCAGATGTTCAAGGTTCCAACCAGCCACCAGCGCTGGCGCCTCCTCAGCCGCCTCGCGGTCTACATCGGCCAGCGTGATCTTCTGAGCCTCAGCTACCTCCTCTACGCTTTCCTCGCCATTGGCGGCTTCAACCGATCCATCAGTCGGTGATGAAGCATCATCTCCCTCTTGCTCAGACACGGCCTGCTCGTCCAGGGGCGCTTCTTGCTCAGCAATCATTTCTGGATCGGCAGACTCATCCTGGACCGGCGGCACTGAAGCGGCAGGTGGCTCATCAGAGACGGGCATCGGCTGTTGTTCACTGGGAGATACTGCGGCACGCTCAAGAGCCAGAGCCGCCTGCCGATCCAGCTCCGCTGCCAGACGCAAGGCCGAGGTGCCCTGCTTGTGCGCAGCCTCCTCCTCAGTGGCCTGGAGATCGACACCAGCCGGCGCCGAGCAGCACAGCAACTCTTCGGCGTGTCCGGTCAGATCCACCTGCCGCTGGGCGCTATTCATCACATTATCAGCGGAGAGAACCAGCGCGTCAATGCTGCGCAGATGTTCCTCCAGCACCTCGGCCACCGGCAACAAACCATCCTGGCAGCGATTCACCGTTGTGATCAATGATGTCACTGCCTGCTGCACCCGCGTCAGCCGCTGATTGACGTTTGTTTGCATCTGCTTAATAGCGATGGATAGCCCATCCAGCGCCGTCCCGGTAGGGACAGGTAACTGGCCCATGCTCTCCTGGCCGACCTTGCCGGCCATCTCCGCCAGGCCGGCCACTGCCGTCTCCATTCGCTCGCGCTCATGCTCGCTATGCACAAAGCTCTCGACCCGCTCCAGCATCAAGTTCAGGCTCACCGCCAGCGGCAGCAGATCGCCCTCCACATGCGCCCGTGCTGCATAATCACCGGCAGCCACGCGTGCGTGCGTTTGCTGAATGATCGCCAGCCCACCTTCCAGATTGCGTTTCTTCTCAGCAGTCTGGCGCAGACGCTTATGCAACCGTTTATTTGTCATCTCCAGCCCGGCCACATAGGTGATGAGATGGATGCTCTCCTGCATCTGGCGCCCAAAGAACCAGGCAACCAGCCCCACCCCAAGCTGTGCGATCACCAGATAGATGATTGACAGATAGTGCGCCTGCCCATCGAACAGCGGCAGCAACTGCGCAGAGGGATGAAAAACCAGCAGCACCAGCGTTGTGAAAAGTGCGGAGATGATAGCCAGGATGATCGCCGTTTCGGGGGAGAAGAGAATGCCGCTGGAAAGAATCACTAACAAAAAGAGCAAGCCAATGTGCAACGTTTCAAGCGAGAGCAGACGGGCAGCGCTGAGCAGCAGGTCCAGCACGACAATCCCACCACCGCCCAGCACCAAGAGATAGCATGCCTCATCAGTCTTGCTCAGCCACTGCAACAACCAGGCTAACCCGCACAAGATCAGCCCACCCAGCACCACCAGCACGCCGCTCAATTGGAAATGTCCCAAGAGATAGCCCGGCAAGATCAGCAGCAGCCCTGCCGCCTGGGCAAGCAACAAGATCACCAGCAGCCTGGCACGCTGGCGTTCCTGCTCGGCAAAATTCAGCAGCGCCCGCTGCAAGAGTCCCGACACTGCACGGCGAAGGCCGGTTGTGTCTCTAGAAAGGCTCGGCTGATCGCCGGAAACCTGGCTGCGGAGTGGCCGGTCTGTGCCTTCCTCATCCTCCAAATCCTCATCCATCTGAGGAACAAACTCGCCCAACACCGCTTCTGTTGCTTCAACCGCTGGCTCCGGTAGGCGAGTCAGCTTCAGACGCTCTGCTGCCTGAAGCTGAGGCAGGCGTATAGCTGGCGTCACATGCGGTTCTTTTTCTACCATAGCGTGTTCTCCATAGGGTGCTAGCATAGGCATCCTTCAGTTGCTCCAGTGAGCGGCTGCTTACACTCCCTGGGTATCGCCGCTCGCCCTCCACCGCAAAAGCTATGCCGGAGAAGCATACAAGCGCGATGGAGAGCAGTGGTCTCTTTCCCTATAAAAAATGCAAGCCCTGTAGCCAGGCCTACAGACTCAACGCCAGCGATAGCAGTACATTTTGGGAGAAGAGGTTTTCGAGCGGGAACACAACACAAAGGAGCAACCACTATGAGTGGATCAACCATGAAAGCGCCTGGCAGCCTTGGGCAGATGCGCCCCCTGGGGTCTACGGGCATCCAGGTTTCAGCCGTTGGTCAGGGCACCTGGGCAATGGGAGCCAAGTGGGGGCCGCAAGATGACCAGGAATCACTCCGCACGCTTCACCGCGCGCTGGACCTGGGGTGCCAGTTTATTGATACAGCCCAGGAGTATGGCGATGGACGCAGCGAGCAGCTAGTGGGGCAGGCTCTCCGTGAGCGCGGCGAGCATGTCCCGGTGGGAACCAAGGTTCCACCTCAAGATATGCTCTGGGAGACCACGCCCGGTGTGACAAAGATGCGCGACAAGTTTCCCGCGCAGTATCTCATTGATCGCTGCGAGATCAGTCTGCGCAACCTCCAGATAGATTGCTTGGACGTGTATTCTCTCCATACCTGGTGCCCAAGCTGGAATGAGGAGACAGAATGGTACGAGGCCATGCTCAAGCTGCGCGAGCAAGGCAAGATCAAAGCCATTGGGATTTCAGTCAGCGATGCGCGACCTGCCGAGGCCAATGGCAGCATGCAGGCGGGCCGGGTTGATGTGGTGCAGTTGATCTATAACATCCTGGATCAGCGCGCGGCTGCGGAGGTCTTTCCCGTAGCGCGCCAGCACAACGTAGGCATTGTCGCGCGGGTTCCCCTGGCCTCAGGGGCCTTGGTGGGCAACTGGACCCCTCAGACAACGTTTCCAGCAGATGATTGGCGCCATGATGTCTTCACCGGCAAGACGCTGGAGCGGACACTCCACTACATTGACCAACTACGCTTCTTAGAGCAGGAGGGTGGTGGCTCGATGCCCGCAGCAGCCATTCGCTTCTGCTTCAGTGACCCAACCGTTTCCTCGGTCATTCCTGGAGCGCGCAGCCCCCAGGAGGCAGAAGCCAATTTGCGTGCCTGGCAACAGGGGCCGCTTCCAGAGCCGACGCTGCAAAGGATTAGGCAATTGTGGCAAAACGAGTTCCGCCACTTTATTCGGACGAGTTTCTATAGTGTTTCGGAGGTGGAGCATGTCAGTCCTTGACTGGGTTCTTGCCTGCATCCTCTTCGTCGTTTATGTCATGTGCCTCGTTACTGTCTGTATGCTCACATTCAAGAAAGGCTATTTCGTGCTGGGCATCCTTGGCATCTTCTTCCCCATCCTGTGGCTCGTTGGGGCCATCCTACCGGCCAAACGTGGGTCACGCTATGAGATTGAAGAAAGCATGCGTTTCCAGCAGCAAATCCAACAAATGACCCGCTAACAGGCGCCCTCGCCAGTTCCAGAGACATTCCACCCGATAAGAGTGGCACTCTTATCGGGTGGAATGTCTCTCTTGTCCCAGTGCGATGAGTTTGCTATACTACAGCCACTTTTTGATATGCAGAGGTGGCTGTAAGCGGTAGGATGGTTTTCCCTTTCCGCACAGCCGTTGGAGAAGGGATTCATCCCATGCCGTCCAAACAAAGCCAGGCAAAGCTGCACGCCTCACTGCGCTTCTTTGGCGCCTATCACAAACTGCCGCTGAATGCCCAGGGGCCAGTCTGGGAGTGCGTCAGCAAGCTGATGCGCGACCCGGCCCATCCGTCGCTGAACTATGAGGCAATCAGACAAGCGGGCGACCCGCGCCTGCGCTCGGTGCGGGTGAATGAGCAGTATCGTCTGATCGTAGCGCGCCCCGATAGCAACGGCACCTCCGTCTTGCTCTGGGTTGACAAGCACGACGACGCCTACGCCTGGGCTGCGCGGCACCGGCTGGAAATCGGCGATGAGGCCGCCGGGTTGGCGCTGGTGGAATATGCCACGCGCGAAGAGGAACCCGCGCCACCCGAAGCACCGGCAGGGCAGGCTGCACCCGTCGTCTCAGCAGAGCCATCTGCTCAAGGCAACCTGCACCTGTACAGCGATCAGCAATTAATGCAGGCAGGCGTTGATGAGCACCTGCTGCCCAGGCTGCGCGCCTGCCGGACCGATATGGATGTGCAGCGCTTGCTCGATAGCCTCCCATCTCACATCGCTGATCTGATACTGGATCTCTGGACGGGCGAGCCACGCGCCGTGCCGGTCAGCCAGCCCGCGTTGCCAGAACCCGAACCAGCCCCCACCGCTGACACTGTCTCCGACACATTGGAGATAGCGTTGCGCCGTCCAGGCAGCGCCCGCCAGTTTGTCGCCATCGCCAGCGAAGAAGACTTAAAGCAGGCATTAAAATATCCTCTCGAACTCTGGCGTGTCTTTCTCCACCCGGAGCAGCGCAGCATCGTGCAGGCCAATTTCGATGGCCCAGCGCTGGTCAGCGGCGGCGCGGGCACCGGCAAGACCGTCGTAGGGCTGCATCGCGCCCGCCATCTGGCCTCTCAGGTCTTCACCGCGCCGCAAGAGCGCGTCTTGCTCACCACCTTTACCTCCAACCTGGCCGATAACCTCTCGACCCTGATGGATAGCCTCTGCGCCGATGACCCAACCACGCGCAAGCGTATTGAGGTGAAGCATGTGCATTCGCTGGTCAACAGGGTGCGCCAGCAGGCACACGAACCCTTTGACATCCCTAGCGAGCAAGAGGCCCATCAGTTCATGGCTGATGCTGTCAGGCGCCACGATACGCTTGGCTTGCCAGTTTCTTTCTACCAGAGCGAGTGGCTGGAGGTCGTCCAGGAGCGCGAGGCATTGACCGAAGAAGCCTATTTGCAGGTGGATCGCTCAGGCCGGGGCCGAGGTCTGAACCGCAAGCAACGTGCCGCCGTCTGGAGGGTGCTGGAAGCCTATGCCCAATCGCTTGCTGCTGCCAGACGCGAGGAGTGGCCGCAGGTCACTCGACGGGCGCGCCATCTGCTGGAAACACATCGCGTTATGCTCCCCCAACGCTATCGCGCGTTGATCGTGGATGAAGCGCAGGATATGGGCACGCCAGAGATGCGCTTCCTGCTGGCGCTGCTCGGCCAGCAGCCCAACCAGCGCCAGCAGCCCAACGCGCTGCTTTTCCTTGGCGATACGCGCCAGCAAATCTATGCGCGTGGCTCCTATATGCGCCTGCTCAATATCCCTATCGAGCGCCGACATAGAAAGCTGCGCCTGAATTACCGCACCACCGAGCAGATTCGCTCCGCCGCCTCTGACATCCTTACCTCTGCCACCGCGCTGACGGGTGAACCACTCGACTTGAACGACAGCATCTCGCTGCTGCGCGGGCCAACGCCGCGCGTGCGCATCTATGCCCGTCAGGCCGAAGAAGAGGATGAAGTGGTCACAAGGATACGCGGCATCCTGGCTTCTGGAATGGCGCCTGAAGAGATCGTCCTGGTCGCGCGCACTGGCCCTATCCTCACGCGCTACGCCAGTCTGCTGGAGGGGGAGGGGCTGGCGCATACCCGCCTGGAGGGAAAAACTGCGCGTGGCGCGGGAATCCAGATAGCGACCATGCACCGGGTCAAGGGGTTGGAGTTTCGCGCCGTCTTCATCGTCGGCTGCTCTGCTGAGACGCTGCCGCAGCCCTACAAGGGCGACGATGATGAGGCCGCACGCGCCGAGCATATGGAGCGCGAGCGCCGGCTGCTCTATGTCGCCATGACCCGCGCCCGCGAACTGCTCTGGATCAGCGCATCGGGCAAGCTCAGCCCATTCCTGGACATCCCCTAAAACTCTCTTGATGGAAAGGATCGTCAGGCGGCTATAATAGAAGGGCCGAAGCCATATCGGCCCCAATGGTATGGGAACGAATAGAGGACGTAGAGCAGCCTCCCAGAAAGCAGGTGAGCCATGCCCCGCTATATTCTCGCACTTGATCAGGGAACGACCAGTTCGCGTGCTATCCTCTTCGACCATCAGGGTTTGCCCATCAGCACCGCCCAGCAGGAGTTTCGCCAAATCTATCCACAGCCTGGACTGGTGGAGCATGACCCAGAGGACATCTGGCAGAGCCAGCTTCAAGTGGCCCAGGAGGCGCTGCGCCGCGCAGGAGCCTCGGCCAGCGATATTGCCGGCATCGGCATCACCAACCAGCGCGAAACCGCCATCGTCTGGGAGCGCGAAAGCGGGCGCCCGCTTTATAACGCCATCGTCTGGCAGAGCAGGCTGACCGTGCCCATCTGCGAAGCGCTCAGCGCCGCCGGCTTCGATCAGACCATCCGCGCCAAAACCGGCCTCGTCACCGACGCTTACTTCTCCGGCACGAAGGTCAAATGGATATTGGACCATGTCCCTGGCGCCCGCGAGCGCGCCGCTCGCGGCGAGGTACTCTTTGGCACGGTTGATAGCTTCCTGCTCTGGCGCCTCTCCGGCGGAACGGTCCACGCCACCGACTATTCCAACGCCTCGCGCACCCTGCTCTTCAATATCCACACCCTCGATTGGGACGACGAACTGCTGGCAATGCTGGATGTGCCCCGCGCCATGCTGCCCCGCGTCCTTCCTTCCAGCACGCTCTATGGCGCCACCGACCCTCAATGGTTCGGCGCCACCATCCCGCTGGCCGGGGTCGCCGGCGACCAGCAGGCGGCAACCTTTGGGCAGGTCTGTTACGAGCCAGGCATGGCAAAGAACACCTACGGCACCGGCTGCTTTATGCTCTTGAACACTGGCGCCACACCCGTCGCCTCCAATAACGGCCTGCTGACGACTATCGGCTGGGGTCTGGGCGCGCCGGAGCAGCCCGCCATGACCTACGCGCTGGAGGGCAGCATCTTTGTCACCGGCGCCGCCGTACAATGGCTGCGCGATGGACTGAAAATTATCACAAGCAGCAATGACGTCGAGCCACTGGCAGCCTCTGTGCCTGATACCCAGGGCGTCTATGTCGTGCCGGCCTTTGTGGGCCTGGGCGCGCCCTATTGGGACGCCAAAGCGCGCGGCGCCATCCTGGGCCTGACGCGCGGCTCAACCGACGCGCATATTGCGCGGGCAACGCTGGAAGCCATCTGCTACCAGACACGCGACGTGCTGGAGGCCATGCGCGCCGATTCGGGCATTGCCCTGAAATCACTGCGCGTCGATGGCGGCGCAGTGGTCAATAACCTGCTGATGCAGTTCCAGGCCGATGTGCTGGGCGTGCCGGTGCTGCGCCCGCGTGTGGCCGAAACCACCGCGCTGGGCGCCGCCTATCTGGCCGGCCTGGCAACCGGCTTCTGGCACGATCAGGGCGAACTGGTCGATCAGTGGGCTATTGACCGCGTCTTCGAGCCGCAGATGGCCGAAGCACAGCGCGAAGCGCTCTACGCCGGCTGGCAGAAAGCCGTCAGCCGGGCGCGGACCTGGGCGGAATAAATCACACCGGCAGCACAGCCAAGCTTTCGCCGATTTTAATCGGCGCTACGGGCCTCACGGCCAGGAAGTCCCTGCGGGACTTGAGGGCGCCCACTGGCGCCTTTAGCGCCGAATTTATTCGGCGAATGGTTGGCAGAGCGAGACCCAAATAAAACGTCACATTTCATTATCGGACTCTGGCCGATTTCACGCCGGCATGAGGTGCAGCACCATCACATCATCAGGCTCAAGGTGCAGGTCTAGCCTGACATGCCCATCTGAGTACGCGCCAGCCTGCACCTGGGCGCGCGAGCGTTTATAGGTATAGAGCGTCTCAATGTGAGACCCTGCCAGGCCGTCCAGCGCCAGGGTCAGGGTTCCCTGCTGCTGCCCCGCGCGATTCAGCAAGAAGAGCAGCCAGCCTCCATCCGGCAGACGCCGCCGCACACACTCGACCTCCAAATCGCTGACCGCTGCCCTGCTGGTTCCTAGGGAATTCATCAGTTCTCTAGCAAAGCGCCGGAGTTCAGCTCGCTCAGATGCCGCCAGTCGATAGTAGACGGAGGTATTATAGCAACCGCCAGGAAGCGTCCCCAGCACAATGCTGGCGCCCTGCCCAACCGGCACGCGATAGCCGGCGCATAAGTCGCCGGCGCGCAGAATCGTTTGCTCTGGTGCAAGATCAGACGGAACAGCAAAGGTCGCAAGGCGATAATCGCCGCGTACTGTCGCTCCGCCTGCGGAGGTCAACTTCGCTGCCGGCAATGGAATCCCCTGAGCTACCAGCAGCGGCTCATACAGGTCGCTCAAGTGCATCGCCGTTGGCAGGTCTTTCGCCAGACGGGAGCGATCCAGCACGTGATAGCGAATGAGCCAGCCAGTCACCAGGCCAGTCAGCAAGCGCGCCCGACCAAGCCAGCGCACGCGCTGCTCTGGATAGGGGTACAACTCCTCAGCGCCCTCCAGAGGATGCCCATAGTGGTCCTGCGTAATCACCCCTGGCAAGGTAATCAACTGGCCGCCCTGCTCCACATAGCGGCGGAGCTTGGCAAAACTTTTCGGATCGAGATAGCCCCGCGCGGGAAAAATGGCGACACGACACCCCGCCAATTGCTCATCGGTCGCCTGCTCCAGATCGAAGAAGCGCGGCTGGTAACCGACGCTGACCAGCAGATCATAGAAGCCAAAATGCCCCAGCCCAGCTAAAAATTGAATGGGATCGGGCGCTATCTGCCGGGGCAGATAATCTTCCGGCAAGAAGCGCGCAGACGGCTGATAATGCAGGTAAGCGATAGCATCACACGTTTTCTCTGATTGCAGCACCAGTTGCTCATGCGTCTGCAAGAACGCTTGCACGCCGCGCACAGCTTCATAGCGCGGCTGCTCGTTGCCCTGCTCATCAAGCAACGTCTGAAAACGGTAGGCTGCACCTTCTGGGTCTTTGCCGTCATGCACAATATACATGGCGTAGCCCCGCACATCATGCGCTACGCAGCCCAGCATAGCCTGCACCGTCGTCTCATTAGGGATGCGCGCGCGACGATCCCACCAGCCAGCGCCCAGTTCCAGACAGGAGGATGGCCGCTCCGGCGTCGCGTAGGCGCTGAACAGCGCCGAATAATGCGACGAGGCAAAGGGAAAATCTGCCGTTACTGCCGCGCCGCTGCTCTTGGTATAGAGATCAAAGCCATACACATCAGCCACCGGCGATTTATTGCCGGGATGTGTCGGGCTGAGATAGGTCGCCTGATCGTTAATCGCCAACGGCACCGTCACCCCAAGCTCGGTGGCAATTTTGCGCAGATACTTCAGGTAGCCCACCAGCCAGTCCTCAAGAAAGCGCTGCCAATCGACTGCCTCGCCTCGCCCGAAACGGCCACGAGGCGGGAGAATCTGCCCGAAGGCCGGAAAATTGGTTCCCCAGGCCGCATTCAGCGCCTCGATCTCGCCATACGTATCGTGCAGGAAGATACGATAGCGACCTATCGTATCGGGGTTGAAATCAAATTTGCCCAGCGAGTTGCCATACATCAGGCCGGTTTCATTATCGAGTTGAAAGCTGATGACCGGATTATCGAAAAAAGGCCGCAGCACCTCAACCACCGCCGCGTACCAGCGTTCTACTTTCGCCAGATACGTTGGCTGCATCACGGCGAAGTTGGCGTAATGATCGCCGCGAATCAGCGTGCCATTCGGGCGGCGCATCACTGTATCGGGGTACTTTGCGCTCAGCCAGCCAGGATGCCCAAAGCCGCGATACTCAGCATAAATATAGGGGCCAGGACGCGCCATAAAAAGCATTCCTACCGCGCGACACGTCTCCAGAAAGGCCACCAGATTGCGCTGCGGGTGGGTGACTCCGGTAAAATCAAGCTGCCCCTCTTCTGGCTCATGCCAGATCCAGGGAATATAGCTGGAGATAGTATTAAACCCCGCCGCCTTGAGCTTCTCAAGTCCAGGGCGCCAGAGATCAGGACGAATGCGAAAATACTGGAACTCCCCGGCGCGCAAAAACCAGGGCTGACCATCGAGCAAAAAGACCCCATTGTGAGCGCTCAATCGAGACATGCCACAGTCCGCCATTCCAAGAAAGATACAAAAAAGCTACGCCCGCGAGGTTTCAGGCGCCTCCTGATAGACTTCGGGCTTGAGGATACCAATATAGGGAAGATTGCGATAGCGCTGCGCGTAATCAAGCCCATAGCCAACCACAAAGCGATCAGCCACCTGAAATCCGATATAATCTGGGATCACCAATTTCTCACGCTCTTTGGCCTTATCAATCAGCGTACAGACTCGCAGGCTCGCTGGATTGCGCGTCCGCAGCACTTCGAGCAGATAGTTGAGCGTCAACCCGCTATCCACAATATCTTCCACAATCAGCACATTTTTCCCATCAATCGGCTCTTCCAAATCCTTCACAATACGGACCACCCCGCTCGATTCAGTAGCACTGCCATAGCTGGAGACCACCATGAAATCCAACTCCAGCGGCAAATCAATCGCCCGCGCCAGATCGGCCAGAAACATCAACGCCCCTTTTAAGACGCACAGCAGCAGCAGCGGCCTTCCCTGATAATCACTGGTGATCTTTCGGCCTAGCTCCAGCACTTTCTGCTGCAAGTGCTTCTCACCAATGAGTATTTCTTCGATGTCTTGATGCACAGGCCCTCCTTCTGGATGTCTTACTATTCGCCTATCCTCTTTGATACTTAATACGTACTGGCGCGCACCATTACTGCAACACGCGCCGTATTTACCCTTTTTCATCCGGCGCTGCTACCCGCTCCAACACCAGCACGCGACTCGTGCTAGTCGTCAGCTTAACCGGATCGGCCACCTGATAGCCAGCAACCCAGAGAATCATTCCATCGGCCCCACAAACCAACGGAAGGATATCACGCTCGGCGCGCGCAATCTTTGCATTCACCAGCACATCTTGCAATTTCGCTTCAACCGGCATACCAAGGGGGCGGAAACGATCACCTGACCGCCGCGCGCGCAGCGAGAGCGCGCCATGCTTCTGCACCGCATCGAAGTCCAGATAGCCCCAACGGCGCCCGGCATCCCCGCGCTCGTAGCCAGGCGGGGGCGTGCGATCCCGCTCCAACACTTGCGCGCGGACCAGCCAGGGTGTTCCTGGAAGTTGGGCCTCGCCCGGCACAGGCAAAGAGACTTCATTTTTGCCTGGCAGGTGCCAACCCTCTTGATGCTTTTGTTGGTGCTTTTGCTCCGCTGCGTGCCCCACAACAAAGCGATCAGAGGCTCGATAGAGCCGCAGCCCGCCAGGAAGATGTAGCATTCCAGAGCCGGCCTGTTGCAGCAAAAGATCATCAACAGCAGCAACATGGCGGAGTTCTAGCGACACCTCACCACTGGAAACCCGCTGGCCGAGACGCCGGATCAACCGTCGGCGCAAGGCTAACGGCAAGCGTCGATAGGCAGCGACATCGCCTTCCAGGCGGCGCGCACCCTCCACACCGATCACCTCTGACCAGCACGCATCAATCTGCGCCTCGATGTACGTATCCTCTTCGGCAAGTACAGCAGCGTTGCGTAAGAGCGTCTCGCGCAGATTGGCATTATATTGCTCAAGCACAGGCAGCAACTCCTGGCGCAGGCGATTGCGCAGAAAGCGCTTATCCAGGTTACTGCTATCTTCACGAAACGGCAAGGCATGCGCCTGGCAATAGCGCAGAATATCCTCGCGGCTGATTTCTAGCAGCGGACGAATAATGTCCCCCTCGCGCGGACGCATGCCGGCCAGCCCAGCCAGCCCACTGCCGCGCAGCCAGTGCATTACCAGCGTCTCAACCTGATCGCCTGCATGGTGCGCTACCGCAATACGCGCAGCCCCAACGGCAGCAGCAACACAGCGGAGAAACTGATAGCGCGCTCGTCGTGCTGCATCTTCTAGCGACAGGCGTTCTTTGCGAGCGAGCGCTGGCACATCAACCGACTCAACCGTATATGGAAGGCTCCATTGCTGCGCCAGATCAGCAACAAACGCCGCATCAGCGCGGCTCTCTTCGCCGCGTATCCCATGCTCAAGGTGCGCCACATGCAGGCTCACACGCGGGAAAGGACCATCAGATGCACACAAGCGCTTGAGCAGATGAAGGAGGCAGACCGAGTCTGGCCCACCGGAGACACCAACCACCAGCCAGCCCTCCGAAGGCAGCAGGTGATAGGCCGTAATGGTATTCTGCACTGCTGTCAACATCGCCAGATCAGTTGCTCTCTGCTCCATGAACTCATAAAGATGGGATAGGAATGGGAAGCCTGTCAGAACGGTATTCAAGCACTATAACTTGTATAGTAGCAAGCGGCACAAGTATTGTCAACCTTCCGAGCGCCGATCTTTTTCAGCGCGATGGGAGAGATCAGCGGCGACCAGTGAAGAGTCCTGGTCACCGCTGATGAATCGACTCTTCACCGTTCGCCGCTGATCGTCCTGAGTGAGCGGTCGGGGGCATGAGCGCCCGACCCGCCTATTTATCGCGCTCGCTCTTTGCCAGCGCCGCCTGCGCCGCAGCCAGCCGGGCCACCGGCACGCGGAACGGCGAGCAACTGACATAATCCAGGCCGGTCTCGTGACAGAAGGCAATGCTCTCCGGGTCGCCGCCATGCTCGCCGCAGATACCCACCTCCAGGTGGTCATTGGTAGCGCGCCCCTCCTGCACAGCGATACGCACCAGCCGGCCTACGCCATCACGGTCAAGTGTCTGGAAGGGATTGGTGGGCAGGATCTTCACCGGCTGATCCAGCCCAGGCTCTTGCAAGCCCTCAACATACTTGAGCAAGAACTTGCCCTCAGCATCGTCGCGGCTCATACCAAACGTCGTCTGCGTCAGGTCGTTCGTGCCAAAGCTGAAGAACTCGGCCACCTGCGCGATCTGCCCGGCGGTCAGCGCCGCGCGCGGCAGTTCGATCATCGTGCCAAACTTATAGGCGATCTGGCTGCCCGCGCCCGCCGACTCGGCGATCTCCTTCGCCACTGCTTCAAGCTGGCGGCGCACTTCGCGCAGTTCATTGACATGACCCACCAGCGGGATCATGATCTTGGGCTGAAGCTTCTTGCCCTCTTTCGCCAGTTCGGCGCACGCCTCCAGAATGGCCCGCGTCTGCATGACATTGATCTCTGGGAAGAGCAACCCCAGACGACAGCCGCGCAGACCCAGCATCGGGTTGGCCTCGCGCAGCGCCGCAACGGCATCCAGCATCTTGCGCTTCTCGACCAATTCCTGCTTATTGCCGTTGGTTGCCTCTAGCCGAGTCACCTCGACCAGCAGTTCCTCGTAGGAGGGCAGGAACTCATGCAGCGGCGGGTCGATCAGGCGGATGACCACCGGATAGCCCTCGCCAGACTTCGGGCTGACCATTGCGCGGAAGATGCCCTTGAAGTCCTCGCGCTGGATGGGCAGCAGCTTATCGAGCGCCTGCTGGCGTTCTTCTTTCGTGGCGGCCAGAATCATCTGCTGTACGATGGGCAGGCGCTCCTGCTCCATAAACATATGTTCGGTGCGGCAGAGGCCAATACCCTCGGCGCCAAACTCGACAGCGCGGGTGGCGTCGCGTGGATAGTCGGCGTTGGCCCAGACGCCCAGTCGGCGGAACTCGTCTGCCCAGCCGAGCAGTTCTTGCAGGTCTTTCTCTTCGTTGAAGGCCGATTCGACGGTGGGGATGGTGCCCCGGAAGACTTCGCCCGTTGCGCCATCAATGGACACATCCTCACCCTCGCGGATGACCACATCCGTCCCGCGCACGCGGAAGAGCCGCTGCTCGTAATCGACGGCCAGCGCGTCACAGCCCACCACTGCCGGCAGACCCAGGCCACGCGCCACCACTGCCGCGTGGCTGCCAGTGCCGCCCCGGCTGGTCAGGATGCCTTTGGAGACGAGCATGCCATGCACATCATCCGGGCTGGTCTCCTGGCGCACCAGGATCACGCTCTGGTTGGCCTTGCCCAATTCCTCAGCGCGATCAGCATCAAAGATCGCCTTACCATAGGCCGCGCCCGGCGAGGCGTTGACCCCTTTAGCCAGCATGCGCCCATCACTGCGCGCCTGGTCCTGCGCTTTGGGATCAAAGCGCGGCAGCAACAACTGTACGACCTGATTTGGCTCAACGCGCTTGACAGCGTCTTCCTTGCTAATCAACCCCTCGTGAACCATATCCACCGCCGCCTTCACGGCAGCCGCGCCGGTGCGCTTGGCCGAGCGCGTCTGCAACATATACAGCCGGCCACGCTCAATGGTAAACTCCAGGTCTTGCACATCCTTGTAATGGCGCTCCAGCCGCTCGGCAATCTCGTGGAACTGCTGATAGACCTGGGGCATCTCCTCAGAAAGATGCTCTACCGGCGACGTGTTGCGAATACCGGCCACCACATCCTCGCCCTGCGCATTCACCAGATAGGAGCCATAAAGTACCTGCTCGCCCGTGCTGGGATCGCGGGTGAACGCCACACCAGTACCGCTCTGGTCGCCCATATTGCCAAACACCATTGTCTGCACGTTGACTGCTGTGCCCAGATCGTGCGGAATCTTGTTGAAATTGCGGTAGTCGATGGCGCGCTTGTTATTCCAGGAGGAGAAGACAGCTTCGATGGCCTTTTTCAACTGCTCATAGACATCGGTAGGGAACGGCTCTTTGCTCTGCTCTTCGGCCAGATGCTTGAAGTCCTGAGTCATCTGCTTGAGCGCGTCGGCGGGAATATCGGCATCGGTGGCCGCGCCGGTCTTCTCTTTGTACTGCTCGATCAGATGCTCGAACGGCTCCGCCTTTAGCCCAAGCACGATCTTGCTGAACATCTGCACAAAGCGTCGATAGGCATCATAGGCAAAACGCTCATCGCCGGAAAGCTGGATGATGCCCTGCACGGTCTCATCGTTCAGCCCCAGATTCAGTACCGTATCCATCATGCCTGGCATTGAGAACTTTGCGCCCGAACGCACCGAAACCAACAATGGATTGTTTCGATCTCCAAAGCCCTTGCCAGTCTGCTCCTCGACATAATGCAGCGCCGCCAGCGCTTGATCCCACATCCCCTGTGGGAACTGCTTGCCCTCCTTGTAGTATTCATTGCAGGCTTCGGTGGTAATAGTAAAACCGGGCGGAACAGGCAGACCCGCATTGGTCATCTCTGCCACGCCAGCGCCTTTGCCGCCCAGCAGATCACGCATCTTTGCATTGCCTTCGCTAAAGAGATACACCCATTTGTGGGGCGACCGCTTCACGGTCTCTTCAAAAGTTGCGTAGGTTGTCTGCGCCACAGATTCCTCCCTCATCTGGAGACGCCCTGGTCCCCAACTGTTCTTCTAGATTGCCAGAAGTACCCTGGCTATGGTGAGCGTACATACGCGCGCCAGCATGAATGATCTTTCAGGGGGCAGCAAAGAGAATGCCACGCGACCAGCGCAGGATGCGCCGCGCCCGCTGCATCAAATCCTGGGCAGTCTCGGCGCCAATAGTCCCATCAGCTTCCTCTGGCGGCGTCTCAGCGTAGTAGGCTTCAGGGTGATAGGGCGAAAGCACCGCCGCATCTTCCAATAGCTCCGGCGGCGCGCCCACAGCCGCTCCCAAAGCGCGCAGATCGTGGTCATAGGCGACGCGATGCCCACTACGCAGCACACTAATCGCCTGGAAGGATTTCTCAGCCACCTGATTACAGATGTCCGCGCAGGCAAAGTGTCGCCCAATTGCCAGTTCTAGCCCGGCTGACGCCATATCCTGCGCCGCTTCTGCGAAGATACTCAGAGCTTCGTTTATCATCCCTTGCTATTGCCTTATCGGGAACTATGCAGGAGAGCTTCCTGGAAAGATTCCTCTCTTCGTCCAGTCTCCAACTGGAGTTATGATAGCCCGATGCAGAGTAAGTGTCAACTGCACACAAAAGCCGGAGGCGAGAAGAGTGGCCTCTTCTCGCCTCCGGCAGAGATAAACAGGATAAGAAAAACCTTACGCGCTCCGGCAACGCACGACAAAACGTAATGCGCTACAAGGACGCACTAGAAAAATACACGCTACAGAAGACATTGTCAGTGGCCGAGACCTACAAAAACAGCCTACGAAAACACATTCTGCAACCCGCACGACACATTCGCACTACGTCTCTGCATTACAACATCGCACTCCACGAACACGCTACGAATCTACACTACAGGAACGCGCTCCAGGGCCGCGCTACGTGATCTTTTCCTTTCATCATCATTAACGCAAAAACGAAAAGACAGTAACTCCCTGCTACCAGACGGGGGGACTGTACAAAACGGCAGAGATTCAGGTATAGTTGTATGTGTTGAGTCTTACGAGCAGATGGCCCCAACCATGCAATAAGCAGCAAATTCAGGGAGCCTATTTTGATAGTCACTGCTGGCAGAACTCGCGCATTTCTGCTATAGTGCAGAGGCAAATCACACCAGCAGCAGAGCGAGTGGCGTAGCCTCTGCTCGCCAGCAGGTCGGGGAACCAGCATCCTTGGCGTGGCACCAGATGAGAAACGATTCGACGAACATGACATCCTGGCACATACAAAGAAGTCTCTCCCAATGGCAAATGGCATCAGCAGGCAACGCCATCAGCACCGCGTATCTCCTCATGAAGAGGTGCGTATGAACATCTGTTATGGTGTGCTGCGTGTCGTCCATGCAGAGGAAGAGATACCACAAAAATCCAGGACTGAAGCTGGACAAGGCCGGCTTGGAGCATGGGATTTGCCTGGCTACACAGGCAACGCCGCCGGACTTCCTGACCCCCTCTATCCGCTGACTGAAGCGAGTACAACCATCGGTAGAGGGCTGAATAACCATGTCGTCTTGATGGACCCAACCGTCTCGCGCGAGCATGTTCGACTGAGGTGGCGCGATGGCACCTGGCTCATCGAAAATCTCAGCACGCATAACCAGTTAGTGGTAAACAAGGTAATCGTTGCTCCCGGAAGCCGCAAAGAGATACAACCGGGAGCCATCCTGGTCCTGGGGCAAACGACCCTCCAACTACTCGCCCCGCTCACAGAAGAGATACATCCAGAAACCGGGGCATCTGATCCAACACCTTCAGCGGGCACATCCGTGCAGAAAGCCTCTCAATCAGGATCATTCCATACCTCCCCAGAAGCGCGTGCCAAAAGCGTAGAAGGTCAAATGCTGGCCTTGCTTGCTACATCAGAGAAACAACCTGGCCGGCTCTTGGGAATGAGTCCAGGCGTTACCATGCAATTTGCCTGGCGTGAGCGCGTGGGTCGGGGCCGATTGTGGGCATTGAGTACCATTGGGGTTGTCATTTTTGGTGCCTTGCTTGCTATCGGCTGCGCCTATATCACCTTCTTGAAAAACGCCCAACTGGGCGTGGATGTCATTTCACACGGCGGACTTAGTAATGTTGTCGCTGCCATTACCATCCCCGTTGTCCCTGCCATTGGCATTATCCTCCTGGTCAACGTAATTGATCGCTATGAGCGTGAACCCTGGTTGCTGCGGCTTGGCGCCTTCCTCTGGGGAGCATTGATCGCTATTCCACCAGCGCTCATCATCGAGCGCACGATTGATAACAGCATTTACGCCATTCACTTTGGCGCGCTTTCGCACACCAGCGCCCAGGTGCTAAATTCATTTTTGTTGGGCGCTAACGCTGGCGTTACTGAAGAGGTTGTCAAAGGCGCCGGATTAATTATCTTGTTGATCGCCCTACGCGATGAGTTTGATAACGTCACCGATGGTATTATCTATGGTGCGCTTATCGGCGCCGGCTTTGCAATGGTCGAAAACTTTGTCTATTTTGTAGAGGATTCGAGCAAATCGCTGGTATTCTTAATTATTGGACGCATTGTCCTTGGCTGGCTGGGGCACTCCACGTTTACTGCCTGTCTAGGAGCAGGACTAGGATACGCGCGGCAGACGCGCATTGCCTGGCAAAAATGGGCGATGCCGCTGCTAGGTTTGGGCGTTGGCATCTTGCTTCATACCATCTTTGATTTCGTGGCGTTTCAGGCCAACCAGGCGTACCTCGATGCGTCTACCTCCAGCCTGGTCACCACGCTGGCGCTCATCGCTATTATCGCTGATTACATTCCACCCTTCATCGCGCAAGGCACCCTGCTCTACCTGCTCATGCGTTCGCTCAATCACGAGGCTACCGTCATCCGCGAGTATCTGGCAGAGGAGGTACTTCAGGGTGTCGTCACCCCGGATGAGTACCTCTTGCTACAGCGCTCATTCCGCCGGACGCGCCTGGAGCGCTACTATTTCTTTAACCGGGGCTGGCGAGCCTGGCTGGCCGCGAAGGCGCTGTATCAAACGCAGATTGGTCTGGCGTTCCGCAAATGGCATGTCAGCATGGGAGATAAGCCCAAAACAGGACGACAGCAACCTGAGGATGCCTATCGGGAACGCATTGGGCAATTGCGCCAGGAACTACACGATGCGTCTACGCTGGTTGCCTCCCGCTCAGCGGCGCGATAGCCAGGATAGTCTATCGCTGGCCTTGCAGCACCTTGACAAAACTGTATTCTGGCCGCTATAGTAGCCCCACCAGCGAACTATTCCATTCCGGCGCCAGCACTCAGGCACCACCCAGGTAAATGGGCGCTGAATAGCTGGCACAGAGATCGCGGCTCATCTGAGCCTGAGAGTTGAGGAACACACCCTAATGCCTGACTCGCAGCGCCAAACAGGAATGAACTCACATCGCCCCCAAGCACGGCCTCGATCAGATTCATCACCAGCACCAGAACGGCAGCGTCAACCAGCCGGCCATATCCGCCAAACCCCGCGCCGCCCCGGCGGAGAGGAAACAGCAGGGGTCGCGCCCGCCCGCTCTTTCTTCCCTACCACTGAGCAGCAGGCAAAGCGCCCAGTTCTTCCCCACGCTCAGGAGACCACTGAAGCCCAGTTCGAGCGCACCCAGCGACTGAGGGCACTGCGCAAGGATTTCCTCAACCACACCCAAACCAAAGTTGAACCACAAAGGCCACGCAATATCATGTTAGCCGTCGTCTTGAGCGTCGGCATGCTCGTTCTTTGTGTTGTAGGCGCAGTGGCATTCTTCCAACTCAAGCCTCTGCTCTTCGCCAGCCCTGGACAAAATGTGGCTGCCAGCTTTATGGATGCCATGCAGCAAGGCGATTACACTGGAGCTTTTGCAAATTGCTCTACAGCAGTTGAGGAAGTCAATGCTACCCAAACACGCCCAGTATCACAGCAAGATTTTATCAACCAGGCGCAGGCCGCTGATAAGGCAGGCGGCAGCATGAGCAGCTACACCCAGACAGGCGCTACACCACTTGACTCCAACAATATGAAGTATACCTTCACTATTACCCGCAACCATATTTCTATCCCGAACGTGGTAATCGTTGTATCCAAAGGGAGCGATGGCTCCTGGAAAATTAGCAGCATCGATGAAACGCTGCTGACAGCCCCGCCTCCGCCAAACTCCACTCCAACAAGCACAGTGCCTCCCGGCCCTGGCGCCTCGATACCAGAAGGGGAACGTAGCACTGCCTATCGGGAACCCTGACAGAAAGCAGAGAACATCGGCATAGAATTTGCAAAGACTGGCAACCATAAATCTTGATTGCCGGGATGAGCTATGAGAGAACCCAAGAGGTCACAGATCTATTTCTCACGCGCATTGATCTGCTCCCTTGCGCTCATCGCGCTGGCCTGCACCTCCTGCGGCCCAGGGAATAGCTCAACGACGCAGGTGCATCCGGCCAGCGCAGCCCCTTTCAGCCAACCGACCAAAATTCAGATTTCCAGCCTGGGGATGGACGCCCCGCTTATCCCGGTAGGGGAAGATCGCTATGGAGCAATGGAAGCTCCTGGCGCCGGCCATCCAGCCCGCGATCCTATCTGGGCAACAGCCTTCTGGTGGGAGAAAGGCGTCCAGCCTGGCGAGGTTGGCAATGCCGTGCTGGCCGGCCACGTAGACCGCAACGACGGCAGCCGGGCCGTCTTCTGGAACCTGCGCGACATCCGCCAGGGCGACCAGATTCGTATCACCGAGCAGGGCGGACAAGTTTTTACCTTTCAGGTCACAGCTATCGAGGCATTTGCCAACCCTGATGGCGGCCCCAGCGATCCCGTGATTCAGCGCGTCTTTGGCCCGGCCTCTACGGCCAACCTTAATCTGATTACCTGTGATGGGAATTGGATAGGCACAGAATACAATAAGCGGTTGGTCGTTTTTTCCACACTGATGACGAGCGCATAATGGGAGACCCTGATGCTCGCCGATAGTCATCTCCATCTGGACCGCTATAGCGATGAACACGCGGGCTTACTGCTCCAACGAGCGCGGCAGGCCGGCGTTACGCGCTTCCTTACCATCGGGGTAGACCTCGCCTCTTCAGAGCGAGCCATCACCCTGGCCCAGCAGGACGCCGGCATCTTCGCTGCCGTTGGCTGGCACCCGGCCTTTCTGCAATCTGGCTTCAGCCTGAGTGAGCAGGAACGCTTGCGCGCCTTAGCCCAGCGCACTTCAAAGGTCGTGGCAATTGGTGAGGCTGGCATCGATCTGGTTGATGCCCAAACGCCGTTGGAACTCCAGCAGCAGGCTTTTTCCCTGCAACTTCAACTGGCGCAAGAGATGAACCTGCCGCTCATCTTGCATCAGCAAGCAGCAGAGCGCGCTTGTCAGGAACTCCTCCAAAGCGCCAGCCCAGCACGCGGGGTGATTGTCCACTACTTTGTGGGCGATCTGGCGAGCGCCCAGCGCTGGCTTGACCTGGGCTGCACGCTCTCAGTGGGCAGGCCAGTCACACGCCCAGAGCATGCAGCGCTGCGCGAAGCCATTGCCGCCGTGCCCCTGGAGCGCCTGCTGCTTGAAACCGATACCTATCCGCTGCCGGGTCGCGCCACTGAGCCAGCGCATCTTCGCCAGATCGCTGAAGCCGTCGCAGCGCTGAAAAACGTTCCCCTAGAAAAAGTAGCGGAGCAAACAACGGCCAATTTCTGCCGGCTGCTCCGCATCGATCAAGCTGAGGAGAACCTATCAGGCAGCTAGGCAAGATGCGGGTAACAAGCACTTAGCGCCAGTTTAGCATATCCTCGGCTACCGCGCGGGCAATGATAAGGCGCTGCACCTGGCTGGTGCCCTCTACGATGGTCAACTGGCGGGCATCGCGGTAGAAGCGCTCGGTTGCTGACTCCTGCATATACCCAATGCCGCCCATCATCTGCAACGCTTTATCCGCCGCCTCAACCGCCGTCTCCGTCGCAAAGCACTTCGCCATCGAAAGCCAGTGCGCGTACTCTTTGGTCGCCTTGCCCTCATCGATCATCATTGCCGCTTGGTAGGTCAGCAGGCGCGATGCCTCGATGCGCATCGCTACATCGGCAATCATCATCTGAATGGCTTGATGCTCAATCACCGGCTTACCAAAGGTCTGGCGCTGCTTCGCATATTCAATGGCGTACTGAATCGCGCCCTCAGCCGTGCCCAGACCGCGTGCCGCCACAATGGGGCGCACCGAGTTGAGGTTCCACATAATCAGCTTGAAGCCCTGGTTCTCCGCGCCTACAATCTGCGAGGCGGGCACACGCGCATCCTCAAAAATCAACTCGCAGGTGGGCACCCCATGTACGCCCATCTTGCGATCATGCTTGCCCACGCGGAAGCCTGGCGTGTCGCGCTCCACCACAAAGACGGTGAAGCCCCGCGATCCTGCTTTCGGATCGCTCTTGGTGGCAACCAGAAAGAAATCGGCCACACTGGCGCCCGAAATATAATGCTTCGTACCGTTCAGAATATACTCATCGCCGTGCCGCTCGGCGCGCGTCTGGATATTAGCCGAGTCAGACCCAGCCCCCGGCTCGGTCAGACCAAACGCCCCACGCAGTTCGCCCAACGCCGTGCCCCGGCAATATTTCTGCTTCTGCTCCTCGTTGCCATACCTGAGAATCGCCGAAGTCGAGAGCTTGGTTAGCAGCAACATCAACGAGCAGGAGTTATCGACCTTTGCCACTTCCTCGACGGCCAGTGCCAGGCCCATCGTGCCCGCACCGCTGCCGCCATACTCTTCAGGGAAGGTCAGGCCCAGCAGTCCGGCCTCTTTATAGACCTGGAAAATGTCCTCAGGATAGATGCCAGTCTCATCAAGTTCGGCAGCGCGCGGCGCAATCACCTCATTGGCAATTCGCTTCGCTGTATCACGAATCAGTTGTTGTTCTTCGGTCAGCCGAAAATCCATCGATAAACTCCTTGTATGCAGCGCATCAGCCGGTTTGCATTCTTATGATTTTTGACTATTCAATTGGATATTCGTCTTAGCCCGCGAAGGCGGGCTTTGTGGCCCGCAGGCCAAAGAGCCGCGATCTTTAGTCGCCAGGCGCTCGGCAGGCAGGATATACCCGATTTAAAAGTCAAACGTCATTTGTGCCTCTCCCGGCCTGGCAGTCCAGCATTGACAAACACGCTCCATTGCGTGACGTATCGCTGCTATTATATCCCATGAGCCACCATCCGGCCATCGCATTGACGCCTCTGCGCAATCCCTGCTATACTGCGGATGCCAATGGCATCTCTTCCGCAGGCGGCACAAGCCCTGGTCCAAACGTTGCAAAAAGAGCGCCTGGCATCTTGATGCCTGCTTATCAATTTCACCCAGACAGAGAAAGCACCTGAAACACAAAGAAGGCCATACATATCAGGAGTCTACAATGGCACAAGGCAAAACCCGCGTTGGCGTTGTATTTGGCAGCCGCTCGGTGGAACACGAGGTCTCGGTTATCACCGGCCAGCAGGTCATCGCCGCGCTCGATAAAAACCGCTATGAGATTACCCCTCTCTATATTACGAAAGCTGGCGCCTGGTATACCGGCGAAAAACTGATGGATGTCGCCAATTTTAAGGACGAGAAAGCTATCCTGGCTGGCTGCGATCCCGTCTCTCTGTCGCCTGACCCCACCGTCGGCGGGCTAATCGTCCGGCGCAGCGAGAAAGGCGGCCTGTTCAAGCGCCCTCGTGAGCCTGAGTTGTTGCCGCTGGATGTCATCTTCCCTACCGTGCATGGCACCTATGGTGAGGATGGCACGCTGCAAGGTCTCTTTGAATTGGCCGGCATCCCCTATGTTGGCTCTGGCGTGTTGGGGTCGGCAGTCGGCATGGATAAGATCGTCATGAAGTCGGTCTTCCGCGATCAAGGCTTGCCGGTGGTAAAGTATTACGCCACCACCCGCCGTAGCTGGGAGAACGCGCCCGACACCACCATGAATACTATTGAGCAGATGTTGGGCTATCCCGTCTTTGTCAAACCGGCCAACCTTGGCTCCAGCATAGGCATCACGCAGGCCAAAAATCGAGCCGAGCTACAGCAAGCTATGGAAGTCGCCGTCCATTATGATCGCCGGATTTTGATCGAGCAGGCCGTGCCGAATGTCATGGAGATCAATTGCTCGGTGTTGGGCTTTCAAGACCCGCAGGCTTCTGTCTGCGAGCAACCAATTACCCTGGAGAACTTCCTCAGCTACGAAGATAAATATATGCGCGGCGGCAAAGCCAGCGGCATGAAGGGCTTATCGCGCAAAATTCCCGCACCCATCTCTGATGAACTCACCAAACGGGTGCAGCAGATCGCTATTCAGGCATTTGAGATGCTGGACTGCCGGGGCGTGGCGCGCATCGATTTCCTGATTGATACCAAGACGGACACACTCTATATCAACGAGATCAACACGCTGCCTGGCTCAATCTCATTTTACCTGTGGGAGCCGCTGAACATGAACATCAGCGCGCTGGTTGATAGACTAATCCAGTTGGCATTTGAAGCACATCAGGAGCGCCAGAAAACAACCTATTCGGTTGATTCGCCCTTGCTGGCAACAATGGGCGCAACAGGCAGCAAAGCAGCCGTCGCAGCGCCACGAGCGTGACACAAAGGCACCAGCCCTTCGCCGATTTTAATCGGCGCGAGGGGCGCCTGGAGGCGCCAGCAAGTCCCAGAGGGACTTCTTGGCCGCAGGCCCGTAGCGCCGAATTCATTCGGCGGAGCCTTGAAAGGAGGCGCGGCGTGACACGGGGTAGCTTTACCATCAGACCGCTTGAGACCGTCGAAGAGTACAAAGCAGCAGAAGAGGTGCAGCGTCTGGCCTGGGGCTTGAGCGACCTGGACATCGCGCCGCTGCATATCCTGCTGACCATTCACAAAAGCGGCGGGCTGGCCCTGGGCGCCTTCGATGAGCAGAGCGACATCCTTTTAGGCTTCCTGCTTGGCTTCTATGGGCGCACCCAAGCGGGCCACTGGAAACATTGCTCGCATATGATGGGCGTACTGCCAGAGGCGCGTGATCGGGGCATCGGCCACGCACTCAAGCTAGAGCAGCGCCGGCTGATTCTGGCTGATGGCCTGGACCTGATTACCTGGACCTTTGACCCACTCGAAGCGCGCAACGCCACGCTTAATTTCAGCAAGCTTGGTGTCGTTTCTAATCACTATATCCGTAATATCTACGGTGACACACTGGGCGAACTCAACGCCGGCCTTCCTACAGACCGGCTTTCGGTTGATTGGTGGATTAAAGAGCCGCGCGTGCAAGCGCGCCTGGAGGCACCGCAGCCACCTGCTGCCCAACCGCTGGCTGGCGCGCAGGCCACATCGATTCTGCGCGTCACCCGGCGAGACGATGGCCTGGTTGTTCCTCAAGAACCATCATTCGATTGCCGCGACGCGCTCCTGGCGCTTGAAATCCCCAGCGACTTTCAAGCCTTGAAGGCTGCTGATACTGCACTGGCAATGGCCTGGCGCATGACCACACGCGCCCTCTTCGAGCAGTATTTTGCAGCAGGCTACACCACCACAGAATGTCTTTTTGAGCAGAGCGGCGGCTTTCGGCGCAACATCTACATCCTGGAAACTGGCTCCGAGCTACCCACGTGAGGGCGCATAGTAATCACTTTCCAGAGTAATACGCCATAATACTGCCTGGCACTTGACATAGAACAGGTTTTCGAGTATATTCAAGAGAGAAGCAGAGTAGTTCTCGTGGCTCAGGCACAACAAGCACCCTTCAGCAGCCCCGCTCAGTGAACCCACCGCTCACAGCATAGGCGCGATTTGCGGTAACTCTGGTAACTCTGGTAACTCTTGCCCACCAGGCCGCTCTGCGCCTGCCCTGCCAGACTCGGTAAGAGTTACCCATGCCCCGCGCATCGGTAACACTTCGCGCTAACTTTTGAGCAGCCCTGATTGATGCCATGCCGAATCGCCTGATGAGACCATGCTATACTGTTGCCAGAACACCCAGGCAGTGCTAGCGCTTGCAATCATCATCTCAGGAAGGCGTATCTATGCCCACCATCAACCTGGAAGCCGTTGAATTGATCCATGCCCGGCTGCCACTGGTCAGCCCCTTTGAGACCAGCTTCGGGCGCACCGATCAGCGAGAACTGATCCTTATCAAAGCCTTCGCAGGCGGATTGACCGGCTATGGAGAATCCGTCCCGCTGCCCTTCTACAGCTATGAGACCATTCAGACTGCCTGGCATATCCTGCGCGACTACGCCATTCCAGCGCTGCTGCGCCAGCCACTCAGCACGCCAGAAGAGGCGGCAAAACGCCTGCGCTTTGTGCGCGGCCACCCAATGGCGCGAGCAGGGCTTGAGCTAGCCTGCTGGGATCTGTTTGCGAAAGCGCAGGGAGTTTCACTGCGGACACTGCTCGGCGGCGCGCGCGAGCGCGTGCCGGTAGGCGTCAGCATCGGCATTCAGCCCACCATCGAGGGGCTAATCAAAGTGGTGGAGCAGCATGTCGCCGCAGGCTATCAGCGCATCAAGATCAAGATCAAGCCAGGCTGCGATCTTGAGCCGCTCAGCGCCGTCCGCCAGGCGTTCCCAACCATCAGGATGATGGCCGACGCCAACTCCGCCTACCGGCTGGAGGATGCCCCCACGCTGAAAAAGCTGGACGCACTCAACCTGATGATGATCGAGCAACCGCTGGATTACGATGACATCTTTGACCACGCGCAGCTTCAGCGCCAGCTCACCACGCCTATCTGCCTTGATGAGAGCATCCACACCTTCCAGCATGCGCGCCACGCACTGGAAATGGACAGCGGGCGCATCATCAACATGAAAGTGGGCCGCGTCGGCGGCTACACAGAGACAAAGGCCATCCATGACCTCTGCCTCAGCCGCAGCGTCCCCGTCTGGTGCGGCGGCATGCTCGAATCAGGCATTGGCCGGGCGCATAATCTCGCGCTCAGCAGCCTGCCAGGCTTTACCCTCCCCGGCGATGTCTCCGCCAGCGAGCGCTACTACCGGGAAGATATTGTGGACCCTCCCGCCGTGCTGGAGCCTGACGGCACAATCAAGGTTCCCACCAACGGCCCAGGCATCGGCGTCACGCTGCGCGAGGATGTGTTGGCGCGCCACACGCTGGCAACCGAGCGCGTAGGGTAGGACGCGAGGCAAAAGGAGACTATGATGCTTTATCAGCTTTCCTCTGGAAACTTCCATCTGGCTCAGCCGCTCTTTGCCGGTGAGCGCCATCTTGCCGTCCACAGCACCCTGGCTGGTGAGTCGCCAGCCGAGTTGTACGTTGACGATCCACAGACGCCCCAGGCGGGTTTCCTCATCCTCTGGAATCATCAGATGTACCTGGCAGGCGATCCAAGCAGAGCCGCATTCTCTCAGGCGCTCGCCACGCTCCTCCACGAGCGCTTTACGCGCCTGGCAAGTGAGGAGGAGCCAATAGTATGCACTATCGCGTTCACTCCTCTCTCCTGGGCTGATACGCTGGCCTCACTCTTTGCAGAGAGCGAGGCTCACCGCGCCGAGCGCCAGTATTACCGTATCCATCTCCACGCACCTCTTCCGCCGCCTGTGCTGCCGGCAGGGTTTGTGCTGCGTAAGGTTGACGAAGCACTGGTAGCAGAATCGTCGCTCAGGTATCACGAGTATCTGCTGGAAGAGATGCTTTCAGAAGCGCCATCAGTTGCAGCGTTTCTTCAGGGGCGATTCGGCTTTTGCCTGCAATACGGCCAGGAACTCATCGGGTGGTGCATGTCTGAATACAATTATGGCGACCACTGTGAGTTAGGCATAGCAACAGCGCCAGCCTTTCAGCGTCGTGGTCTGGCGACAGCAACCGCTCAGGCAACGATGGCCTACGCGCAAGCACAAGGCATTACCACTATTGGCTGGCATTGTTGGAAGAAGAACATCCCATCAAGCAATCTTGCTATGAAGCTGGGATTTGAGTTGGTTGAGGACTATCCAGTATGGTTTTGCCATTTTGGCAAAAAGCCGGCATGACTACTCCTCTTTCCGCCACACCAGCGCAAAACTAATCGGCCAGTTCTGGTACTGGCGTCGCTTGGCCTTCTTGCTGATCCACTCTTCATCAACCACCCACTCGTACATCTCCCGCAAGGACCATCCTGCTGCCAGCGCCGCCTGGATATGCTCGCTCAGCAGATGCACATAGCTGGTGATGGCGATGGCCTCATCAGGAGAGCGCGCAAAACTGGTTGGAATGCCGCGCATGAGAAAATAGGGATGAAAGCCCACCAGGACAAAGTATCCCCCCACACGCGCCAGTCGTGCCGCCTCCTGATAGAGCGGCCCCACCTCTGGCAAATGCTCATCAGCCAGCACCTCTGTGACCAGATCATACTGTGCTGTCTCGAACGGGGTGGCCCGTATGTCCCCCAGATGCAGATGACGATAGATGCCCCTCGCTCGCGCCCCTTCCAGCATCTCAGCCGTCAGGTCAATACCATCAATCGTCTCAACACCCTGCTGTTGAAGCCAGGCTCCGATCCGCCCAGTGCCACAGGCAAGGTCCGCTGCCTGGCGGACCTGCGCCCAGGGAACCGTCTGGATTTGAGCGAGCAGATGGCTATCCAGCATCCCCACTTCGATCTCATCATAGGTGCTGGCCCATTCGCCGTAGCCCTCCTCTACAGAAACCGTCGGGTTATGGCGTATATCAAACTGAGAAAAATCCATCTCATCCTCTTTTTTTGCTGCTCAATAGCTTGCAGGTTTGTTTATTTCCCTTTTATCTGCCTATTCCTCGTTATAGGTATCCGGCAGATCGTTGGCGAAAAGTACCACCGCGCCGGGGGCAACCAGGCTTTTCATCTGCTCTGTTGCTTCACTCAGCGAGCCAACCACAAACAACTGCTGCTCTGGGAAGCCCGCCTCGCGCAGCCCGCGCGCAATAGGCTGGGTACGCTTGCGCCCCACCAGAATCGCCGCATCGCAGGAGGTCGCCGCAAGCTGGCCGAAACGATAGTTTTCCTCTTCCTCAATTGGCCCCAACTCCACCATCCCTGGCGTGACCAGCACACGCTTACCATCTTTGAACTGAGCGAGTACCTCCAGCGCGGTGCGTACTCCTTCTGGATTGGCGTTGTACGCATCATCGATCACCGTCACCCCGCCCGCTCCCGCAATCAATTGCAAACGATGCTCAACCGGCTCGACCCGCTCCACTGCGCGAGCAATCTCTTCCAGGCTCAGTCCGCAAACCAGCGCCGCCAGCACTGCCGCCAGGATATTTGAGACATTGTGCCGCCCCAGCAGTTTGCTGCGAAATGATGCGCGCTCCTCGCCCTGCTCACCGCGATAGGTCACAGTAAACGAGAGACCCTGCCGCGTCACCTGAATCTCGCTTGCCACCACCTGCGCCTCGATATTCTCGACATCAAGACTATACGAAAGCACCTTCACGTTTCCCTGAGCGCGCATCTGCTCAATCAACCGCTGGCAGTAGAGGTTATCGCCGTTATAGATCGCCGGCGCGCCCGCAGGCAGCGCCTCCATAATCTCATTTTTCCCAAGCATCACATTTTCAATGCTGCCGAAGCGTTCGAGATGCTGCGGCCCAACCGCCGTCAGAATACTAATTTCTGGACGGGCGATCCGGCACAACTCTGCGATCTCGCCGCGCTTGTAGGCTCCCATTTCCACCACAAAGACCTCGTGTTCCGGGAGGAGATCGTTGTTAATCACCTTGCAGATGCCCATCGGGGTATTGAAGCTGCCCGGAGTAGGCAACACCTTATAGCGCGCCGAAAGGATCGTGCTGAGGATATATTTTGTGCTGGTCTTGCCATAGCTGCCAGTGATGCCGATCACACGCGGATGCAAACGCGCCAGCTTGCCCTTCGCCTGACGCAGATAATACTGGCGCACCTGCGCTTCGACAGGAAACATCACCAGATTCGCCAGCATGAGTACCAGCGCGCTCACGCCACGCGCAGTCAGCACGCCCAGCCCCAGCAGCAGCGCTGCCCCCCAGGCATAGGTGGCAGCACTCACCTGCACCCCGCCCGCCGGATGAAACACGAACCAGAGACCAATCGCCAGCGCCAGACCTACTAGCGAAGAAAGCGCAATTGCCGTACTGAGCAAGCGTTTGGCACGCGCCGTATAGACCAGCGGCTTTTTGGCCTGCACCGCCTCCACGCGCAGCGCCAGCAGCACAGGCGCAGCCGCCGAGATCAGCGCGAGCGCCACAAATGCCCAGAGCGCCGGATGCCAGGCCCAGCCGACCAACCAGAGTACGACCAGCCCCAGGCTGGCTCCCACCTGCGCGGGATGAATCAGGCGGGTCGGCGCAGACCGAACCCAACGCCAGAAACGACCATTTTGATATTCTTCGATTTGATGAATATTCAGCAAGCGAGAGAGTTGGCGAACAACGTACACCTGCCAGAGCAGCGCCAGCGGCACACCAACCAGCAACCAGAGCATACCAAACCTTCTTCACCTATGATTGCAAAAAACTGGAAATAACGGCGCAGAATTGCGGAAAACAATCGAGATAGGAATAGTGGCCCGCGCCCTTCAAGACGACCAGCCCGGCATCAGGAATCTCCTGCTCCATGAGCTTGCCATCGCTCACCGGCGTATCCTGATCGTTCTCACCCCAGATCAGCAGTGATGGCGCCTTGATGCGCTTGAGCCAGGGCCGCAGGTCTTCATTCACCAGCTTGATAAATGTCCCCTGCATGACGCCTGGCGTCACATTGCCGTAATCCTCTGAACCTAGAAATTTCATCAGCCGCTTGCGCAACTGCGCCTGACGGCGCCGGATACCGGGCAGCGCAATCACCCGCTTGGCGGCTTTATAAAAATAGACGCGCCGATAATAGCGGAAATTGCGCGGGGCGCGAATGCCGGCGCTATCGACCAGAATCAGGCGCCTCACTCGCTCCGGGTGTTGGGCTGCCAGCAGCAATGAGACCCGCCCGCCATGCGAATGCCCAATAAACGTCGCCTGGGAAATGTGCAAGGCGTCCAGCCAATCCAGCACAAGGCGCACATAATCGCCAGCGCTCCAGGCAACTGGCGGCTGATCGCTGCCACCGCAGCCGGGAAAATCCAGCGCGTAAACAGCATAGCTCGGAGAGAGATAATTAAAAATAGGCAGCATCGTTTGAATCGAGGCGCCCCATCCATGCAGCAAGATGATCGGCTCGTACTCGGCACCCTGCTCAGCAGGACTGGCCGGAGCAGCAGATGGATTCGCCTGTGCCTCAGCCTCACCAGCAACTGGCATATTGGTGGAATACGTAATCTTTAACTGTTGTAATTGGATACTTCTCAGGCAAATATTCATTCTGGTCCCTTACATGCAGGTTGGCCCACCTGGCTCTGGGCTACCTCTTTCAAGAAGCATGCCGTTCGAGAGGCCCAAAGAAAAGTGCGAGAAGTACCTACCCACCATTGCAGAAGAAGCGCAAATATGGTACACTTTTCCTGGTGTCAGCAGAGCGCTGGCATGGCTTCGGGCGGCTAGCTCAGTGGTAGAGCATCTGCTTTACACGCAGAGGGTCACAGGTTCGAGACCTGTGCCGCCCACCCACCTTTTCCCTCTCCCTCAGCGAGCAGATTCCTCGCTTGTGGTCTCAGGAAGCGATGGATTCCCCACCAGTTGTTGTCTGCGATTGCGCCAGTTAAAGTACAGCAGCCCCAGGATTAAAAGCACCGGACCAGGAATAAAGACCCAAAAGACCAGCATGTTCCCCTCTTTTCATTCTCTCTCAAGCAAATCACGCTTTTGTAGAGGCATAGAAAGACCTGACAGACGCGAGAAAACGCATCCATATTGTACCCCATCTCTCACACCTCCTACCAATATGCAGCGGGCTACATGGTCGTTTTGGCATGGCTGCGGTACTCTATGTCATGTAGACTCTATTTGGCAAACGATATTCAGGAGCAGAGCGCATGCGTTTTGGTCTATTTTGTTTGATGCAACGCCCCGGCGTCCCTTTTACTGCCCTGTTCGATGAGCAACTGGATGAGATTGTCCACGCGGAGCAACTTGGCTTCGATGAGGTCTGGTTTGCCGAGCATCACTTTGCCAATGAGGCTATCGCGCCGGCGCCCAACCTCTTTGTAGCCGCGCTTGCCCAACGCACCTCGCACATGCGGCTGGGCAATATGATTAACGTGCTGCCGTTCCATCATCCGGTGCAACTGGCCGAGCAACTGGCCGTACTCGATCACCTGACACACGGACGGCTCAACGTTGGCCTTGGCAAAGGCTCGCGCCGCGCCGAGTGGCAGCGCTTTGGCCTTTCGCCAGCACACGTCAACGAGCTATTTCATGAATCTCTCGAAATCGTCCAGGGTCTCTGGACCAGCGAGCCGTTTTCGTATCACGGCAAACACTATCATCTGGAAGACGTGCGCCTGCGGCCCGGCGTCTTGCAGCAGCCTCATCCGCCGCTCTTTACCGCCGTCGCCCACCAGACCTCGGTGATCTGGGCCGCGCAGCATGGCTTTGGCATAGCCGAACACTACACACCAACCGCTGAAGCCAGAGAGCATTTTCAACTCTATCGCCAGACCCACGCAGCAGCCGGGCACGCTGATTTGCTCCCACCGCGCCCGCGCATCTTCCGAGAGATATACGTGGCCCCTACCGATGCAGAGGCACGTGCCCAGGCGGAGCCAGCGCTCTGGGATTTCTGGCGGCTTCTTGATGAACGACTCTCCTATGAACAGCCCTATAACGATCTGCTGCTTGACCATCCGATGCAAATCACCGATGAGATGTTTCGCCAGGCAACAGGCCATCTGCCTATTGTTGGCCCGCACACCTATGAGAAATTAGCTGAACAGGGTCTTGCTGTCATCGGGTCGCCAGAGACCGTTACACGGCGGCTGCTGGATCAGATTCAGACGCTTGATCTGGAGACCTTCATCGGCGTTTTCGCTTTTGGCCGGCTGACACATACGCAGGTTGTGCGCTCTCTTGACCTCTTTGCCAAAGAAGTGATGCCCGTGCTAAACAAAGCAACGGCGCAGCGGTCTCGGTAAACAGCCGACAGTTCTTCCGCGCCGGTGGCAGCGTTGATTGATTCGTCTTTCTGCCCCTTGCCAGAGTGTGTATCATACATCTGTAATACCTCAGAGGCACCGTTACATCCGAGCGATCTTTATAGAGACAGCGGAGATTTCAAAGAGGTGTGTCAGTGTCCGATGAGAACGCTCCTCTCAGTTTGCGTTTGTTTGGCGTGGCAGAAATTCAGGTTGCGGGGATACCTCTGCCTCTGAACGACCAGAAAGCACGCGCACTCCTTTTCTACCTGGCTGCCACCGGGCGGGCGCACACCCGCGAACACCTCGCCACCCTGCTCTGGAGCGAATCTGTCGAGAGCAACGCGCGTCACTCACTGCGCGGCAGCCTCTATCACCTCCGCCAGGCGCTCCAGAGCAGCGGGGCTGAGACCGTGTTTGCCGCAGACGGAGAGATAGTTTCCCTCCAGTTGGGCAAGAGAACCTGCGATGTTGTACAATTTCGCACCCTCCTGGCGGCTGGCAGCGAGGAGGCATTACGGCAAGCCGCCGCCCTGCATCGTGGACCGCTGCTCCAGGGTTTTATGCTCGCTGATGCTCCTCTCTTTGAGGAATGGCTGCGTCTCGCCCGCAATGAACTCAGCCAGTCGTACTTGCAGGCGCTTAGCCATCTGGCCGCCAGCGCGGAAGAGCGCCAGGCATGGAACGACGCCATCAGCTACCTCCAGCGCGTGATCCAGGTTGACCCACTGGCCGAAGAAACCCAGCGGCGGCTGATCGGTCTATATCTTCGTGCTGCAACTCCTGGTGCAGCGCTGCGCCAGTATCAACGCTTCGAGGCCGAACTGCGTCAGGAATTAGGCATTGCGCCGTCCCGCGAAACTCAGACGCTCATTCAAGAGGCGCTCAAGCCACAGCGAGTCCTGCCTGCACGCGCCAAAACAGCCGCTCGCTTTTCAGAACGCTCCGCCCAGAGTACGCCTTTCGTTGGGCGCACCGAGTCACTCAACACCCTCCTCAAGCTGAGCCAGGCTGCGCTCGCCGGGCATGGCGTGGCCGTTTTGGTCCAGGGAGAGGATGGCAGTGGCAAGAGCCGCCTTCTTGATGAGTTCGTCAGCCGATTGTCAGCAAGCCCCTCACCCTGGATCGTGTTGCAGGGGTCTTGCTCGCCCTTTGATGATCTGCTCTCCTACGGCCCATTCCTCGATGCCTTTCAGAACGCCGGGCCAGGAGACCTGAGCGATCTGCTGAACCAGACGCAGCCAATTGGGCCAGATGACCGCAGCAGTTTTCTCTGGCGCGTCTTGCAGGCGCTGCGCCTGCTCAGCCAGGATACGCCGCTGCTCCTCACGATTGATGATCTGCACTGGGCGAATAGTTCCACCCTTCAGCTTTTTGGCTTCCTTGCCACACGCCTGCGCAATTTGCCGGTCATGCTGGTAGGCACCGTTCAGCGCGCCGAGGCCATTCCAGCACTACAACGGCTGGTTCTGGCTGGAAGCCGGCACGGGGATGTCCATCTGTTGTCGCTTGCTCCCCTGACCTTAGAAGAAGTAACCCAATTTCTCCTATCATCAGGAGTTAGCCCGGCTTCAGCCGCCGCACTCTCTGAGTGGCTCCATGAACGCTCAGGCGGCAGCCCGTTCATCTTGCTGGAAATCATGGCGCAACTGCGCAGTGAAGGTATGCTTGCCCCGGTTGGCGAGAGATGGCAGCTCGATAGAGGGCGCTGGCTGCGCTGGCGGATGGTCCGCACATTACCCCAGACCATCCATGATCTGCTGGCCTGGCGTCTGGCCGACCTCTCTGCCGCAGCACAACGCCTGCTCGAAGTGCTGGCCGTTGCCAACCAGCCACTCCCGCTCGCGCTGCTGCGCGATTTCCCCGGCATACCGGCTGATGATCTCTTGCCGCTGCTAGATGACGTACTGGCACGCGGCTGGATCGCCGAAGCCCCTGGAGACATGGTGGTCTTGACTCATCATCTGCTGCGCGAGACGCTGGTTCATCGGCTCAGCCACCTGCGACGCCGTTCTATTCATCGTCAACTTGCAGAAGTCGTCGAACACTGCCCGGCGCTTCAGCGGGTTCTTCCGCTGCGCCAGATGGCCTTGCACGCCGTCGCCGGCGAGGACGCCGAGCGCGCCCGCCGCTATGGGCTAGAGGTATTGGCCGAATTAACCCAGGACGACCCAGGCGCGGAGACCGCCGATTTCCTTCATCACCTCTACGATCTGCTGGCTCCGACGGCCTCGCTGGAGGAACGACTCTTACTGACCCGCGCGCTCGGCCAGGTCCATCAATCGCTGGGCCAGCTTGAACTGGCCGCCGACTTTCAGCAGCAGCACCTCGCCCTGGCCTCCCAGGCTGCCGACTGCTCCTTGCAGGCAACAGCCCATTTTGAAATCGGAGAGCGCGCGCTCGTCCTCACCGATTACCTGACAGCCATCTCAGCCGCTACGGCTGGTCTGAACGTCTGCGCAGCGCTTGAAGCAACGGAGCACGACGAGTTAGCGGCACGCGGCCACCGGCTCCTTGGCGCTGCGGTAGCAATGGAGGGAAGCGATCTTCCCGCCGCAGAGCAGCACCTCCAGAAAGCCGCCGCTGCCCACCGGCGAGCCAACAATCACAGCGATCTCTGCGCCACGATCTTTGAGCTTGGCAACGTGGCCGCGCAACGGGGCGAACTCCAACGCGCCCTGGACTTTTATGCAGAAGCCGCCCACCTGGCCTCAACTGCGCATGTCCACTACTTTCGTGCCCTGGCTCAGAACAATTTTGCGTACCATAGTCTCTTGCTTGGCCGCAGCGAAGAAGCCCGGCGAGCGCTCGCCGAGGGATTGAAACTGGCTGAGACCTACGGGCTGCTTGGAGCGCTGCTGCATCTCTTGAGTACGCAGGGAGAACTCTTCCTGTATACAGGCGAATGGGCAGCAGCCACTGAGTCTTTTCAGCATGGCCTGCTTCTGGCCGAAGGGTTGGGCCATATCGAACGGCAGGCCGGGTATTGCGGCGGACTGGCGCTGGCTGTACGCGGGCAGCGCGACCTTGAGCGGGCAACGGCGCTGCTAGAGGAGGCGCTGACACTCATCGCTGAGCGCGGCTACTGGCATTTGCGCGCCCGCCTTCAACTCTGGCTGGCCGAAACACGTACTGAGCGGGAGCATCTACGCGAGGCACAGTCTCACCTTGACGCGGCCCTGACTACCGCGCGCGGGCAAAACCGCGTGCTGCTTATCATCCAGGGCGAGCGTCTCCAGGCGCGCCTCCTGGCTGCACGTGATGAATGGTCTACTGCCAACGCCCTCTTTGCGGCCACCTTAGAACGCGCGACGAAGCTTCACCTGCCCCTTGAAAGCGCGCGCACGCAAGCCGCCTGGGGCGAAGCGCTGCTTCTTTCCCGGTTGCCCACGCATAACGGGCGCGTCCTGCTCGCCGACGCCAGCGAAACGTTTGCCGCTCACAACGCGCACGCTGAACTGGCCGCTTTGCAACGTTTTCTGGTGTGATGGCAGCGATGACGCGCACAATGACGATTGAGTGACGCCGCCCCGCTATACTTTGATTGATGGTCTGCCCCAATGAGGAGGCATGCCGGATACGCTGTTGCGCTCACCTTGAAAGGCAGGTATCTCCCGATGGCACCAATCAATTCGATGGATTACAGCGGCAAGTCAACCGTCCTGGATGTGGTTCGCACCGAGCGGGCCGACTTCTTCAAGATCATTGACGATCCCAAGAACTGGCAGGTGCAAACCCGCTGCGATGAGTGGGAAGTGCGTGACATTGCCGGTCACATGATTGATGTGACCGAGGGCTACCTGGCGCGCTGGGACGTGGCGCGCAAAGGCGAAACGGCGCCCGCATTGGGGCTGCTGGTCATGGGGGAGCGGCTCAATGAGGAAGCCCAGAAATTCCGCAAGCTGCCGCGTGAAGAAGTGATCTCCCGACTCAAAGCGGACTCTGAGAAGATGCTGGCGATCTTTGACTCGCTGACTGCCGAAGAGTGGGGAGGATTCAATGTTCCGCACCCCTATATGGGACCGCTGCCCACCCTGTTTTATCCTGCCTTCCATGTCATGGACTACGGCGTCCATACCTGGGACATGAAGTGGGGGCTGGGCCAGAAAGACGCGAAGCTAGATGAGCGCACCGCAGGCGTCCTCGTGCCCTATATGTTTATTCTGATGCAGGTCACAGTGGACGAGCAATCGGCTCGCGGGCTGGATACCACCTTTGGCGTCAAGGTGGACGGCGAATGGGGCGGCCAGTGGCGTGTGACCGTCAAAGACGGCCAGTATACCTCGGAAGCCACCAGCGACCTCACCGGCATGCACGCGCTGTTCCACTTCAACAATGCCTCAGATTTTGTCCTCACCACCTTCCAGCGCTTCCCTGGCGGCGAGACCAGCGGCGACCCGCAGGTGGTTGATAAAATCCGGCACCTGTTTTTCAGGATATGATATTATCAGCAGCAAAGCGCTGAAGACCCGCTTCAGGGGCGCGTGGAGGACAGTTATGACCGCCATTCAGGCACAGGGTATTCACCACATCACCTTCGTCGGCTCGAACCGCGAGGCGATCATTAGCTTCTATCAGGGCGTGCTGGGGATGCCGCTGGTCATGGACCAGCCCAACCTGGACGTTCCCGAAGAAGAACACCTTTACTTCGATACCGGCGATGGACGGCTGATTACGTTTTTTGTGCGCCCGTCGCGGGCCAACGACTCCACGCCCAATCCTGAAGGGATCGGGAACCTTCACCACCTGGCATTTACCGTCTCGCGGGCCGTCTACACGCAGGTTGCCAAACGGCTCAACGAGCGTGGCATCTGGAACACGGGAGAGATTGATCGCGGCTTTATGGACTCCATCTACTTCCGTGACCCCAATGGGCAGTTGCTTGAGATGGCTTGCTATAAATTTGTGCCGCCAGCGGGCTACAGCGTTGCCGATGTCCTCAGCACCGCGCATCGTCTGCGCGTAGCCGCTGGCGCGTATGCCATCGCGGACGCTCATCTGGCCGACGCGATTGCTGAACTGACAGCGCGGAAAGCCCCTTCCCTCACCACAGCAGAGGCTACCACAGCGGAGGCACCAACGAGATGACCTCTGCCTCCAAGGCTGCATCAGCACCCGTCGGCACGTTCTGGATGCTCCATCTCGACGAGCCTCTCCCAGATGTGGGCCTGCCCTCCGTGCCGACAGCCTTTGAGCGTGTTGGCCCGGAGGCAGCCACGCTGCTTGCCCAGGCAATGGGCCTGACAGATGCCGCTCCCGTGCTGCAACGTTTTGCGCGGGGGCGGCGCTGTTACATCGCCAGCGTCGCGGGTGCCCTTGCGAGCTATGGCTGGGTCAGTTTTGATGAAGAGGTCATTGGCGAACTAGGGCTTCGCCTGCGCCTCGCGCCAGGCGAAGCCTACATCTGGGACTGCGCCACCTTCCCCGCCTATCGTGGGCAGCGCCTCTATCCCGCGCTCCTGGGGTACACGCTTCGTGACCTGCGAGCCGAGGGACTCTGCCGGGTATGGATTGGCGCCGACAGCGATAACCTCGCCTCACAAAAGGGTATGTTCCTTGCTGGTTTCCAGCCGGTTGCTGACGTGTTTCTACCAGATGACCTGTCCGGCGCCCAGCCCTGGGTACAGGCACATCCGGGCGCGCCTGAGCAGGTGGCGCGGGAGATTCGCCAGATGCTCTCTGGCGCCGCAAGCGAGCAGTCGTGAACTGATCGGAGAAAGGGAAACCGTCTGTGAGCAGCTTCATCAACACCGCGCCAGGGCCACACCAGGACCAGCCGATACTTATGGCTGGCGAGCCGCTGACATCCGCCCAGGCCACGATGGTTCTGCTTCACGGACGTGGCGCAACAGCAGCCAACATTCTAGAGCTGGCCGCAGAATTGGCGCAGCCTGGCTTTGCCTACCTGGCGCCCCAGGCGAGCGGGAATAGCTGGTATCCCTATCCCTTCCTCGCTCCCCTAAGCAGCAATGAGCCTGGCCTTTCATCAGGGCTGGCAACGATTGCCGGCGCCCTTGATTATCTGGCCGCAGCCGGCTTCTCTACTGAGCGAACGATCTTGCTGGGCTTCTCCCAGGGTGCCTGCCTCATGCTCGAATTTGTCGCGCGCCACGCCCGGCGCTACGGCGGGGTGGTCGGCCTGAGCGGTGGGTTGATTGGTCCAGAGGACACGCCGCGCAGATATCCTGGCTCGCTCCAGGAAACACCTGCCTTTATCGGTTGCAGCGATGTCGATCCACACATCCCCAAAGAGCGGGTGCAGCTTACGACTGAGGTGTTCCGGCGATTGGGCGGGAGCGTCACTGAGCGGCTCTATCCAGCAATGGGCCATACCGTGAATCAGGATGAGATCGAGTTCATTCGCGGCATGATGAGTGCGCTTGTTGCCAGCCGGCCATGAATTGGAGAGACGTGCAAATGGTCTCTGCTCTCCCAACCTGCCTGGCTAGGCAAACCAGGCGCCGCCGTTGATCTCGGCCACCTCGCCAGTGACGAACGAGGCCAGGTCGGAGACCAGATACAGCACGGCTCCGGCCACATCTTCCGGCGTACCACCGCGCTTGAGCGCGATCTGGGCAATGGCCGCCTGGATAGTTTCCTGGGTGCTAAAGGTCTCGTGAAAGGGCGTTTCTAGAATCAGCCCAGGCGCAATGGCATTCACTGTAATACCTTGCGGCGCCAACTCTTTTGCCAGCCCGCGTGTGAAGGTGTGGATAGCCGCTTTAGCAGCAGAATACGCCACCGCGCCGGGGCCGCCGCCATGATGACCGGCTATCGAGCCATTATTCACAATGCGTCCCCAGCCAGAGGCCATATAGGGCAAAACGGCCCGCGTGCAATAGAATGTGCTGGTCAGGTTGACATTTATCACCTGATGCCAGAGGTCATCGCTCATCTCGGCAATGCGCGAGCGCCCGATCAGCCCCCCGGCATTATTTACCAGAATATCGATGCGCCCGCCTAGCGCGTCCGCTGCCCTGGCAACCGTCTTGTTCACCTCATCGCTTTTAGTGGCGTCCAAACGCAAGGCAAGGCCAGTCCTCCCAAAGGACTGAATTTTTTCAACCGTCTCATTACTATCATGCGAGAGGTAGGTTAAGGCAACATCAGCCCCGGCTGCGGCCAGGGCCAGCGAGATGGCGCGCCCAATGCCAATATTGCCGCCGGTTACCAGCGCGGTCTTGCCAGCCAGATCAATCTGCATACGAGTTCCTCCCTCCTTGACTTATAAGATGGCCTTAACGCATGTCCTGCGCGCGATAGAGCATCTCGCCAGCATGCGGCACCAGCAAGATACCTTCACTCTCCCGACCAGCCCAGGTCTGCGGGTCGATCTCGCGGTAATCGAGATACCCCAGATTCACCTTGCGGCAGCGCTCCTCTGGGATCGCTGTCGCCAGCGTTACCTGAATGCGCGGGGTCTCGATGCCACTGGCGCGGTCATAGGTTCCCATGCCTTTGACATGCGTGCTGTGCGCCAGGATGGTGCCTGGCACGTCTTTGAAACGCTCCCACTGTTTGAGAAAATAATCGCGCACATGATAGCCTACCTGATCGATCAGCTTGCCATGCGTATAGGAAATCTCCGTGAGATGCGGCGCGTAGATAATCACTTCGCCACCATCGGCAATCGCCGGCTCGGTCTTATACATCGCCTTGGCCGCCGTCCAAAGGTCATCGTATTGCGTGGAGGGCATGGAGAGTACCCGGTGAACGGCACGCGGCACCGTAATGATATTTAACTGCGCGGAAAGATCGGCGGCGGCATTGAACGCCTCAACATGCGGCCCGATATACAGGCCGCGCAACTCCTCGCGCTGCATCACCAGCGCCAGGCAGAGCAGCGGACGATTGACAAACTCGGCTGCGCGATGAATCACCCGGCGCACCGGCGTATCCTTGATGCCAATCGTGTGCATACTGGTCACCAGCGCGCCCAGCCAGTGGGTGAAGTTGATAATGTCCGGCCCGGCAATGCCCGGAAAGAGATATTTGGCGCCGCCGGAAAAGCCAGCGACCTCGTGCGGAAAGACCGGCCCGCAGATGAACAGTTGATCGTAATCACAGATCAGCCGGTTCAGCGTCACAGGCACTTCGTCTACCAGCAGGCCATCGGTCAGCGGGGCGGCCTCTTCCCGTGCGATAACGCCAATCGTTTGCAACGCCGCCGGCTGGTCCCAGCGATGATTGAAAATACGCGATTTGGGATACTCTGCCGCCCGCTCGCCCGTGTTCACGCCCACCAGCCGGTCAATGGCTTCCTCCGACATATGTGGATGCGTCCCCAGGGCAATCAAATAATCCAGGCGGGCCACCCGCTGCCCAAGCTGCGCGTAGAGCAGACGAAACAGCAGCGGGATGGGCGCGGTGCGCGTGCTATCGGGAATAATCACCAGCACCCGCTTGCCATCAAGGGCGAGCGAATCAAACGCCTGGGCGAGTAACTGCTGGACCTCGTCGGGTGTTATCGTCTGTGTGGTTGAGCCTGATCCAGTCACCATGATCGTATCTCCAGCCGCTAGACGCCACCGAACGCCGAAAAGCCGCCGTCCACCGGGACAACGATGCCGGTCACAAAAACCGAGGCCGGGCTGACCAGCCAGAGCAGTGTCCCCTGCAAATCATCGGGCGCGCCTAGCCGGCCCATCGGCGTATGCGCCAGAATTGTTTGGGCGCGCGGCGTCGGCTCGCCGGTCTGGGCATTCGTCATCAAATAACGATTCTGCTCGGTTAAGAAAAAGCCCGGCGCAATGGCGTTGACGCGAATACGCGCGCTATACTCCTGGGCCATATGCACCGCCAGCCATTGTGTGAAGTTTGCCAGGGCAGCCTTGGCCGCGCTATAGGCAGGGATACGGGTCAACGGGCGGATGCCGCTCATCGAAGCGATGTTGATAATGCAGCCCTGCCCACGTGCTGCCATTGCGCGCCCAAAGACCTGGCAGCACTGGAAGGCCCCGGTAAAGTTGCCCTTCAAGACCTGTTCCATCACTTCAATGTCCAGATCAAAGAAGGCCCGCTCTGCCGCAGTAGTTGCCTGCGGGTGGTTGCCACCGGCAGCGTTCACCAGAATCTCCACTGGGCCAAGGGTTCTCGTAATCTCCTCAGCCGCTCGCTCTAACCCAGCGCGGTCAAGCACATCGCAGGCAATGGGTATGGCCTGGCCGCCAGCCGCCCGAATCTCCTCAGCCACGCGCTGGCACGGTTCGGCGCGCCGGCCCATGATTGCGACCTTTGCGCCCGCAAGCGCCAGCGATTTCGCCAGCGCTTTGCCAAGTTCGCCGCTGCCGCCAGTCACCAGCGCGGTCTGGCCCTGAAGCGAGAAAAGCTGCTGCACGAGTTCCTGCGCACCCACAATGTCCTCTTTCATTTCCTGCTTGATCCGGCAAATGGCTTGATATGCCGATAGAAATGCTGCTCCAATATTTCTGCATAGGTGTTCTGATGCGAATATAACCGCTCTCGCAGGGCATCGCCAAACGTTGCCAGCACAGAGCCGAAGGTCACATGCAACACCTGGCGGGTATTCACCTCATCCATCAACGGCTCTAGCGCCGCATCAGGGCACTTCGACACATCAGGCACACGGCTGACCTCTGCCGAGACATGATACGAGGCGCGATCCTGCGGATAGCGTTCGCAGGCGAAGCGCACCATCTCGCGGAAGAGCGCGGGGTCCACCTGTGCCACCACACGCAGCGCCTCCACATAGCTGGTGCCCGCCGTCTTGAGATGCACCATGCCTCGCGTCGCCTCGCTGATGAGCGGATAGACGGAGAACTTATCGGAACCCGAATGCAGGCTCAGCTTATACGGCCCCAGGGCACGGGCAATCTCGGCATGCACCTGCAACTCCTGCCGCAGCGCGGCCAGATCGCCGATATACTCGATACCCTTCTCAAAGCGACCACTATAGCGCGGCGCCAGGCTGACCCAACGAACGCCCAGGCGCTTGAGTTCGCTGACGATATAGAGATGCTCCTGGAAGGTTGTTGGCGTCTCCGTCTCATCCACCGAGACCTCTAGCTCAAACGGACTATCCTTGCTCGCCAGATGGCGATACATCCGCGCGACGTGCGCCACCGCTCCACCATATTTTACTGCCGCCCGCGCCAGCGACAGATCATCAAGGGTGATTTTTTGGCTCTCCAGATTGACGATTTGGCCGGCATAACGCCGGATCAGATCAGTGGATGTATCTTCCAGCACATCCCAGGGCAGCGCTCCCAGCTTTTGCTGGATGACATCGGGCCGGGCTTCATCTGCTGTGCTATCGACATACGCGCCGGGATCGATGGTATAGAAGCTGTAGCCTGCATTCGCGCAGGCGTCAATATCATCGAACGTCTTGAGGTGATCGGCATCCGCACCCACCACGCCGCGCCAGCCAGCTTGAAACGCGCCCCAGGTGGCATCACTCAGCACCGCCTCTGGCGTTCGGTTGGTGCGCTGCATCTCTCGAATCGATTGCTGGGCAAAGATCGGCGCGATGCTGCTGCCTGCTCTCTCGCCTAACACACGCTGCAATGCGCGCACATGCCCCGGCGTTGCCAGCCCAAGGCGATCCCCAAACCCGGCAGACGTGCCCAACCCGAAGAGCGTAGGATGCAGCCAGGAGAGCGCGGCGCGGAGGGAACGCCCGCTCTTCTGATCTGCTACACACCGAAGGAGGCAGTAGTCATCTTGAAAGCACTCAACAGTGCCAGGAAAGCGTACAAATAGCGGATGTTCCGGGTGCGCCAGAATGGCAAGGCGCCGCTGCTGGCTCTCGGCTTCGCACCACAGCGCGGCATTGTCCTGCACTACCAGCGAGGCGGGCACAAAGGCCGGGCCAATCTTGTCGCGCAGCTCGGCTGGCGAAAAGGGAAAAGTAGCCTCCATTGTTCCCCCTCTTTCTTCTTTCTTCGTCATGCGGCTAACGTGGATAGGTGCGCTGCTGCGTCGGCATCGTTTTAATCCAGGCATAGGCCGGATCATCACGCGGGCGCATCAGCCGGGTTGGGCCAGCGAGAAACCACAGATAATACACATCGTAGCCGGGAGGCGCCGCCACCGGATGATAGCCAAAAGGCATAATCGTCACATCGTTCTGCCGCACAGAAAGCGGTTGCTCCAGTTCGCCGCGTGGGCTGTCGGCCCGGCTATAGAGATACTGAATGCCAAAGCCGTCTTCTGGCCGAAGCTTATACAGATACAATTCCTCTTGCTGCACCTCGTTGGGCAAGTCTTCACTATCATGCTTGTGCGGCGGAAAGCTCGACCAGTTGCCCTCAAGGGTATAGGTTTCCCCAACCAGCATCGTAGCCGCCTGCACCTGCGGACCAAAGATGTCATGTACATAGCGCACATGCCCCGGACCGCCACGCTCATTCACAATGACATCTGCTGGCCGCACAAGCTGAACCGCATGTTTCTGCTCGGTCGGGCAGCGGCAGACGGCAATCTCGACCCCTGGCGCTTCCGCCACCACCCGAAAAGAAGTCTGGCAGGAAACATACACGCCAGTGGCCCGATCATCGAAGACAGTGGCCCGCCCGCCCAGATGCGCAAACGTCTGATCGCCAGCAGAAATGGTGCAGGTTCCAGTCAGGATTACCAGCCCGATCTCATAGCCAGCGCTATGTGCCTCATACGTTTCGCCGCTATCCAGCTTGAGCATGGCAAAATCAAGGTCGTTGATCGGATGCGTTTGAGGCGTGACCAGTTGGGTGTAGCCAGGCGCAGCAGCATAGTGATACTTCAAGTTCAAAAGAGTATGCTCCTTATCAGGTTCTTTCAGGCGAACTACAAGATGAGAACAGGGAAGAGCGTTACGCTTCTGCTACCGAATACATAGAAGAGGGGTTTGGGCTGAAGGCCAGATCAATCACCGTAGCAACGCCACCAAGCGCGATGGCATTGCCGCCGAGGATGCCTGGCACAATTTGGGTATTTGCCAGCGGCGCCGGCAGACTACGCGCCGCAACGGTGCGCCTGATCGGCTCAAGCAGCATCTCGCCGGCGCGCATCGTATTTCCATCCAGAACAATCAAGGAGGGATTGAAGAAGTTTACTAAACTGGCAAGCGCTATTCCAACATACTCTCCCGCCTGCTCAATGGCCGCTCTACAGGCAGGGTCGCCCTCAAACGCAGCCTGTACGACCTGGGCAACTGTCGTCAGGTGTATGACTTTTGAGCCGTTTACTTGTGCATCGCCCTCCAAAGCCCCCACTCGGCGGCGCAGGGAGATGGCCTGGCGCGCATCGGCAACAATCGCTCGCCCACCGACCAGTGCTTCCAGACATCCTGGGTTGCCGCAGTTACATATGGGACCGTTGGGGTCCACAGTCATATGCCCAATCTCACCAGCGCTCCCACTACGCCCGCGATACACCTGGCCGCCCATCACAATGCCACCCCCTATACCAGTTCCTACTTTGAGGTAGAGCAGATCAGCGGCATCATGACCAGCACCATAGCGACTCTCGCCCAGCGCGCCCATATTGGCATTATTATCAAGATAGACAGGCACCCCCAACTCAGCGCTCAGTATCTTTCTGACGTTGACCCCTTCCCAACCAGGAAGCAGCAGGGGAGCAGCCGGACCTTGCAATTGGGCATCGAGCGGCCCAGGCATTCCCATACCCACCCCAACAACTTTCCCCCAGGAGATATGCTGCTCTGCTACCGAGGAGCGCAGCTTCTCCGCCAACAACGGAATACAGAAGTCGGCGCCCCGGCTGGTTTCAAAGGGGATCGTCGTTTCTTTCAAAATAGTAGCTGCCAGATCGCTCACCAGGATCGTCAGGTGGTTGCGTCCCAGGGCAACGCCAAGAATGCAGCCAGCAGCGGCCTGGAAGTGGACAGGCACAACACGCCGGCCACCGCTCGCACTTGCGCGCTGTGTCTCCCCGTCACGGACATAGCCTTCTTTCAACAACTGATCCATGATGCTGCTGACGGTGGTACGCGAGAGTCCCGTCTGTCGGGCAATGGCCGCGCGTGTAATAGAGCCATGTTCGCGCACACAATTGAGAATCAGGAGGCGATTCGACGCCCGCATCAGATGCAAATCAGTGCCCTTGACAGCGCTCTCTTCCGCTCGTGTACGGGTATGACGAGTACGCATCTCACGCACAATCGGGGGAATGGTGTAACTCATAACCTTTCTGTCTCCCTTGTTGGCAAGGATACCATGCTTTTTAGCATCTGTCAAGACTCTTTACAAATCAAGTTTCCTGATTCGTCAGGAAACTTTATCTATCAAAACTCTTGACATATACTGTCTTTTGTATGGGGGAGTGAGCAATTGCATTGCGGGCTTGAAACCTACTGAGGGGGTGAGGGGACGCGCTTACACGAGGCGTGAGGCGTTCAGGAGCCGCTCGCGGGCGGTCTCAGCGATCTGGCGCAGCCCTGCCAGCCACCGACGCACCGCTGGCAAGGGGGTAGGGGCGCCCGTAAAGGGCGCTCTCTCCAAAAGAGAGCGCCCGAAACGTCAGCGGATACGCCACTCGATGTCACAATCGGTGAAGACCGGCTCCTGTTCGGTCAGGCTCACCAGGCGGCGATACCAGGCATCTTGCTCAGGAGCGTTGGCAACGGCGCCTGCGGCTTCTGCGCTTTCAAAACGGGCGATGGTAATGAAGCTGCGCGAGTTATGAATGTCTCTGAGCAGTTCGCCTGAGACATATCCTTTCGTTCTTGGCAGGCGCTCACGCTCCCACTCGTCGTGTAAAGCGATGACCGCTTCCTCCTGGCCTGCTTTCGCCCGATAAGCAAACATGGTGACAAACATCAGTCGCTCCTTCTCCTTTTTATAGAGCGGGCTTAATGTTCTGATTCACGCGGAAGAAATTCCTTGGATCGTACTTACGCTTGATGGCCGCCAGGCGCTCGTAGTTGTCTCGATAGGAGGCTTTGACGCGCCCCTCTCCCTCTTCTTCCATCATAAAATTCACGTAGGCGCCAGCCTCCGAATAGGGGTGCAGATCGTTCCAGTAGTTCCTGGCCCAGTCCGTGATGCGGCCTCTGTTCGCCGGGTTGGGATCAACGCCCACGATCACCTCGGCCCAGGTCGCCTCTCGGTAGCTCCAGGCGGTGTTGTTCTTGCCCACCCGGCCTGCTGCTCCGTTGATTGGATAGAGGTGCATCGTTGACTGCATGGTCGGTAACTGAGAGCCATGTTTGATATGCAGCCGGATCGCCTCGTCGCTCAGATCTTTCACAAAGTCCGCTTTCCAATACCACTGATCCCCCGACCCGTAGAGCGCGTCGAACATGCTCTGGAGCGCCGGATGTGGAAGGGGACCGACGAGGTCCAGGGCCGGTGGCATCATCCTTCGGATCGGTTTGAACGTTTCTTCGGCCTGCGCCAGTGGCCCGGTATAGCACCAGACGATCCCGCACATATTCCGGTTGTGCAGATGTTGAGGGAAGGGCGGCCCAGGCGGCACGATCAGGAAGGCAAAGAACCCGTTCATGTCATCTGGCGCCTGGGTGATAAACTCCCGATACCAGGACATTACTGCGGGCGCCTTGTCTAGATCCCAGAGCATGGGACCGGCATACACAGTATGGATCGGATGGGCCTTGAACACAAAGGAAGTGACGACGCCGAAGTTGCCACCACCACCGCGCAGCGCCCAGAACAGGTCGGCGTTTTGCCAATCGGTGGCCGTCACATAGCTGCCATCGGCCAGCACTACGTCGGCAGCGATCAGGTTGTCAATTGCCAGGCCGCATTTGCGGCTCAGGTGTCCTATTCCCCCGCCCAGGGTCAGCCCGCCCACGCCGGTGGAGGATATGATGCCGCTGGGCACCGCCAGGCCAAAGGCGTGGGTGGCATGGTCCACATCGGCCCAGGTGCAGCCACCGCCAACCCGGACCGTTCCCGCATCAGGGTGGACGTGGGTATAGCGGATGCGTGAAAGGTCAATGACCAGGCCGCCATCGCAGATGCCCAGCCCTCCGGCGTTGTGTCCGCCGCCCCGGATGGACACGAGCAGGCCGTTCTCGCGCCCAAAGTTGACCGCCGCGATGACATCGGCCACATCGGCGCACCGGGCAATCAGCAGGGGGCGCTTGTCGATCATGCCGTTGTAGACTTTGCGGGCCGCCTCGTAGCCAGGATCGCCTTGCTGAATGAGTTCTCCGCGCAGATTCGCTTGCAGTGTGCTGATATTGAGTGTGTTTACTGCCATGACAGGTACTCCTTGAAAAGGCTGTAGAGGTACAGCGTGTTCGCGTTCAATAAACAAATTCACTCACCACATCAAAAAGTGTATATGGTGGGCAGGGAGTGGTCATCCGCAACATTACCCATTCTGCTCCAGGCACCTCACCTTCTTTTTGCGCCCCAGCTTCAGAGGTGGCTCTCCTACATCTCGGTTACTGCTAGCAGGATACCTGGAAAGGCTCGTCTTGCCATCGTGGAAAGTACGGGAAAAGAAGGCGAACTGGGTGAGGACGCAGTACGGAGAAGCTGCATCCGCAGTACGGAGGAAGAAGGGAAGTTATGCCAGCCCTTTCCCGATGGCCCAGGCAGCAATCTGCGCGCGCGAGGTAAGGTTGAGCTTGAGAAGAATGTTGGTGACATGCGACTCGGCGGTGCGCTCACTGACGACCAGCGCTCCAGCGATGGAGCGATTGGATTTGCCCTGCGCGACAAGCCGCGCCACTTCAAGCTCGCGCGCGGTCAGGCCGCCGTAATCGTTGACCTGAGCGCGCCGGAGCAAGGCAGGGCGTGGCGGCGGCAAGATGGCTCGCACCCGCTCCAGGAAGGTGGTGCGCAGGAGATCATCAGACACTCCGGCTGCCAATGCCTCAAGCTCGCCGCGCGCCGCTGCGAAGTATTGCTCGGCCTCGGCGTGGCGTCGCCCGGCGCGATACACTTGGCCGAGATCGATGCCAATGCGCCAGAACAGCGAGCGCCACCCCTGTTCCTTTGCCATCTGGTAGGCGCTGCTGAACTCGGCTTCTGCCTCCGCTCCGCGCTGGAGCGCGGCCAGCGCTGCGCCACGCAGGCGTACCACGCGCACTGGTCTCTGCTGCGCACTGGCGTTTGGGGTGGAGGCTATGAGGGCATCAATGATACGCAGCGCCTCCTCTGGCTGGTGCTGTGCCAGCGCCAGTTCGGCGCGCCCACACCAGGCGGCTCGCTGTCCCATTGTCTGAAACGGCGCGCCAGGAGGGAGCACTTCTGCCAGCATCGCTGCTGCCTGGGTGGGCAAATCTTGCGCCAGATAGGTCGCGGTGAGCATGCCGGCAATGCAGCCGATCCAGTGCCGCGAGCCAATAGCTGTCGCCAGCTTCCATCCCTGTTCCAGCACCTCACATGCCTGCTCCAGTGAGAGCAGATCAAGCAAAATGGCGCCCAGCGCCCAGCGGCTGGCGGTGGCCCATTGCCGATGCTCGATCTCGTCGGCAAGAGCAAGGCTCCGCCGCGCCAGTTCTAATGCTTGCGCATATTCACCGCGCGGACCCAGGCAAGACGCCAGCACCATTAGCGCGTAGGCCTCGCCCGGATACCAGCCAATCTCGCGGGCAAGCTGAAGCGCCTCCCCTCCAGTGACGAGCGTGCGCTGGGCCACAGGGATCATTTTATCGGTATGGTAGCATATCCCACAGAACGTGAGCGTCGCCAGGCTGGAGGATAACCACTGCCGATCACCGATCTCGCGCCAGAGCGCCACTGCGCGCTCAAGGTATGCCGCGCTTTCCAGAGGAGTGCCATTCAAGACGCTTGCCATGCCGAGCAAGTCAAGTGTTTCAGCCATACCCCGTTGGTGGTCCACTGTTTGAAAGCGTGCCAGAGCTTCTTGGTGAAAACGTATCGCCTCCAGGGGCTGATCGACGTTCAGATGCCAATTCCCCAGGCGGTTCTGGCTCTGCGCCAGGCGGATGGGATCGGCCATCGTTTGGGCCAGATCGAACGCCTGGCGATAGTAGAGGCCCGTCTGCACGTAATCGCGTCCGGCCCAGAGGAGGCCGAGATCAAGTAGCGCCTGCCATTTGGCTGGCTGGTCGTTTTGCACACGCGCAGCATGCAGCGCGGCCTCGTAATCAGCGCGAGCATGCTCGAAATCGCCGAGCGTTTCATAAGCCAGCCCACGCCCATGATACAGGACCGGCGAGGGAGAGCCTGCTAGATGCCGGGCAGCATCAAGCGCGCGAGTAAACTGTTCAATGGCGGCGCGTGGCGCATACAGGGCGAGCGAGCGCTCGCCCACACGCTGCGCATAGTCCAAAGCTCTCTCCCACAGACCAGCCTCGTAGGTATGGTACGCCAGTTCAGCCAGATGGGTGTCCGTGCTTGCGGCATACAGACGCTCTAGTGTTTCAGCAATGGACCGATGCAGACTTTTGCGTTCGCGCGCCAGCAATTCCGAATAAATCGCCTGGCGCGTCAGCGCGTGACGGAACGCGACTTCTTCAGCCGAGACTTCAACCATCAATTGGGCGGCGATTAATTCTTTCACCAGTTGCAGCACTGCATGCTCATCAGTGTTGGTCAAAGCTTGTAACAAAGCCGCATCGAAACGCTGCCCCGCCACTGAGGCGATCTCCAGGAGTTCTCTGGCGGCTGGGGTCAGTTGTTGCACACGGCGTTGGACAGCATCATGGATACTGCGTGGAATGTGAATCTCGCCTGGTGGCTTGCGCTCCCAGACGCCCTCACGCGCGAACACATCGCCCGCAACGACGAGCGCTTTGAGCGTTTCTTCGAGGAAGAAGGGATTCCCTTCAGTAAGTCGGTAGAGCGCATCCAGCACATCGGCTGGGAGTGACCGCTGGAGTTGGAAGATGGCGCGAATCATCGCTTCCACTTCGCTCCTATCGAGCGTATCCAGGGTTATCTCACTCGCCAGGCGCTCGCGGTCCAGTTGCGCCAGCAGGTGGCGCAAGCTCGCGTGTACCTCATCGCTGCGGTAGGTCATCAAAAGCAGGAGCGGATGCCCTGCAATGCGCCTGCTGAGCGAAAGCAGAAACTCCAGGCTGGTTTCATCGCTCCAGTGCAGGTCTTCAATCACCACCAGCAGTGGTTGTGTGGCGCTGATCCGCACAAAGCACTGAGCGAGCGTTTCAATCAGGCGACGCTTCTCTTGTTCAGGCTCCAGCGGCGGAGTCGGTGCAAGCTCAGGCAGGGAGAGCGCCAGTTCTGGCAGGAGTTTCACCAGTTCAGGCCCGGCGGATCCCACATCGCGCGCGATCTCTGCTGGCGAGCAAGCCACGAAGGCACGACGAAACAGATCGAGCAGGGCAGCATAGGGCAGGGAGCGATCAGGCTCAAAAAAGGTTCCCTGGAGGATGCGCATGCCGGCGGGCGCGGCGGAAGCCTTTACTTCCCTCACCAGCCTGGATTTGCCAATGCCCGCCTCGCCGGCAATCACAATCACCTGGCCCGCTCCGCTGAGCGCCTGTTCCAACAGGTGTTGAAGGACACTGATGTGGCTTTGGCGGCCAATCAGGAAAGGGCAGAGGACCGATTGCTCAAGAGGTGTCGCCATGACCTGCGCTCTTTCACCCGCGCTATCGGCATACCGCTACGCTCAGATTCTTGCCTGCTGTGCCTTTGCCACATTCCGTGTTCGCTGGGGTACAAGTGCCTGCTTTCAGACTTCGCTGGCGTATAGCATAACACAAGAAAGCGTTCCTATCCAATGTCATTGACCAGCTTCTTCCCATTCTGCCTTTCAAACTGTGTTCAAACGGGTTTAATTGCGGTGAAAACAGCCGCACACCGCACGGGATCGCCCGTGTGTGGCCCCAGCCGGGCAAAGAACCGCTGGTAGTGGTTGACCGCGCTGTTCTCATCACGGTCCAGCACCAGTCCACAGTTCTCACAGCGATAGACCCGTTTGTAGAGTGGCATGGGCTGCTGATGTCCACACCGACTACAGGTCTTCGAGCTATCGCGTTCATCGACGTACTCCAGCGTCTTCCCAGCCAGGACGCATTTGTACTCGAGCATCTGGACAAAGCTGTAGAGGCCCCAATCGTTGTAGACGGCCCGATGGAGTACCTTTTGATGTTCGGTGTGTTCTTTCGTGACCATCTGCCGCTGGGACAAGTCTCCCACCACAACAGTCCTTTCAACCAGTTTGTGGGCAATGAGATGACTTGCTTTGTGCAGACAGTCTTTGCGCTTGTTGCGCTTGTGTTCCGAGACCCGCTTGTAGACTTGGGATAAGTGGATGTACCGACGGGACTTCTTTTTGCACCTATCCCGTTTGGACCGAATCGTATCTAATTGCTTGTTGTACCAGCGAGCGCCTTTGAAGCCGCCAATGTGATAGAAGCGCCCGCGCCCGTTGTAGCCCACCGCCAGCGTTTTGAGGCCCACATCCAAAGCGACCACTCCGCCCGGTGTCTTTGCGGCTTCCTGGGTTTCATAGACAAAGGAGGCGGAGTAGTGGCCTCTGGCGTCTCGACTGATGGCAACCTCTTTGTAGCCGGAAGAAGGCACGCCTTCGGTGAGTTCCGCTCGGATGGTCGGATAGGGCTTGTCTTTCTTGCCGCGCCCACCCCCGGTTGGAAGCAACACGGTGTTCCCTTCCACCTTGACGTACATGGCCGGGTAGCAGAGCGTGAAGAACTGATGGCGCGGGCGGACTCTGGGGAAGCCCGGCTTTTCGCCTGCGGCACAGCGCCGCCAAAAGGCTTTCATGGCCTTATCCAGCCGGAAATAGACCTCTGCCAGCAGCTTGCCATAGACCTGATCGATGTCTGGGTCGTATTTGCGGCTTTCTTGCAGGCTTTTCTTCGCCTCCAGGCAACGCCACCGCTCTCCATCCCTAAGCCGCATGACCCACCGGTTGTAGAGGCCGCGACACTTACCCTGCATCATCTCCAGGGTGGCCGCGTCCTGTTCAGTCACCTCTAGTTTGATTTTTTTGCAGAGCAGCATCACGGATCACTTTCTGGTACGAACGCAGGCCATACAGGCGCGCTGAGAACACATGCACAATCGAGAGCAGGTCTTGCACCAGTTCTTGCTCTGGCGAGAGCGTATCACCGTTGACAATCACCAAATCGGTGCCGTGCCGCTGGCAGAACGCGGCAAACCACTCAAAGCCAAAACGCACCAGCCGGTCCTTATGGGCAATCACCAGTCGCTGGACACGCCCTAACTCAATCTCTTCCATGACCCGGTTGAAGTGCTTGCGCTGATAGTTCAGGCCACTGCCGATTTCCTCAACCCACTCATCTACCTTGAACTCGTGTCGCTGGCAGTAGTCTTTGAGCGCCGCCAATTGGTTCTGTAAGTCCGGCTTCTGGCCCGCACTGGAGACTCGCGCATACACGATAGTCTGGCCTGCTCCTTTCGCTTTCAGGCCCCGATACTCCAAGTACTGGTCATGGGTGTAGTAGCGCCGCCCAGTCGGGGTCCGATGGGCTTGCAGAATGCCCGCCCGGTCCCACTTTTGCAGGGTTTTGACGCCGCGCCCGGTGAGACGAGCAAATTGTCCAATCGAATAAGTGTTCTCCATACACACATTATGGCATAGAAGAACATACTATTGCAAGCTATCTCTTGACTCCTCTTGGCGCGGCGGATGGCACTCCAGAAGCACGGAGTCCATAAAAACTTGACTTTCCTTGGCAATGCTGCTACTGTGTATTAAAGTAGGCATATGGAGTCGGACACAACGTTATGATACCAGGCACTCACCCAGCCAAGACGCGGGTGGCATGACGCTCTCCGCCACCAGCAGTGAAGGCTACACTCCCCCAAATACGGGAGCGTTCCTCGCTAAATCCTCCTTTCAAGCAGCAGTCTCCTCGGGTTGAGGCGGGTCTGTCTTTCCAGACAGTGAGGCGTCCCAACGAACAGGCTTGTCTCCGATGGCTGGTATTTTTCGTCTACTTGTTCCCTGATCCCGCATGGGAAAGAAAGGATCAACAATGAAACTCAACGAGGCTCTGTATGCTTCTCGAACCTTGGGTCAGGCCATCAATCGCTCAGGTACACATCCCATTCTGGTAGCTGAACACGATGATAGGTTGTTCCAAACCAGCAAACAGATAATATGGTATGCAGTGAGTGCAATGACGAATCTGACCGCCAGGAAGTGCTTTGAGCCAATCTATGAAAGTCATCTCGGACTCGCGGATATAGAACTCTTCCTGCACCGCACCGACAACCACCCCGCTACAAATACCCTGAATCCGGAGTCTTGGGAAGCAGTGCGTTGAGACGCCCCAGATTGAAAGCAGGAGGCTTCCACGTCTCAATCTCTGTAAGTTTACTATTGACTGACCATGAGCTTGAGCCTATCATCGGCAGGAGGTTTGCGGAGTTCAGTATTCCCCGAGAGAAGCGCAACGCCACCCGGTTGTGGATGGCAACACCCGTTCCTTCTGGAACCAGCCACCGCCGAGATTCGGAAGAAGAGAGGAGGAAATGCTTTGTCAGAAATCAAGATTAGCGAGAACGAGTCGTTCGAAGCTGCACTGAAGCGGTTCAACCGCAAAATTCAGCAGGATGGCATTCTGGCTGAGGCGCGCCGTCGCAGACACTACGAATCGCCCAGTCTCAAACGGAAGAGGAAAGCTGAAGCGAGGAAGCGCAAAGCGCGCAAGGGCTAGTCGCTCTTCCTCAGAGTTTGATCCATTATATTAAACCAGAACCACCTTCTTGGAAGAAGGTTGCTTGTACGCAACTCCCATTACCTTCCGGGCTATGACTGACATCGCCGGGATACGGTTTTCTTGTCATATCCCAAGTGTATCAGAAAAAGTTCATAACAGACTCCAGGCAAGCTGGTTGGCCGCCAGAGCCTGGCGGTCGATCAATGCCCGCCAGGTCTGATGATCCTGCTGAAGCATGAACTATCATCGCTTTCTTCTTTCTTCGTAGATGGCTTCAGTTCGTAGGATGCGAAAATATCCTTCAAAGCATCAGAAGATCTCGGCAGCATAGCGATGGGAGTTATATACTCCACTGCGAGCATGAAACAGCCAACAGATCATCTCTAGCCATGCTACAATCATGTCATGAACATCGACCGACAGGAAGCAGGAATACTACACCACCCCTGGACGCGGCGAGAAGTGCTTGCAGTCGGCGGTGCGGCGCTGCTGGCGCTGGCGGGCTGTGGCTCTCAGCCAGCGCCGGTGGCGCGGCATGCTATCAGTGGTCTAGCGCCGGCTCCATCGCCCACGCCAGTTCCCCCGGTGACGCTGGCGTTCACCGGCGATGTCATGTTTGGGCGGACGGTGAACAGCCATATGCTTGATACAGCGGCCAACGACCCGTACCCGTTTACCTACACCGGCGAGTTTCTGCGCGGCTTTGATCTGACTATCGGCAATCTGGAATGCGTCATCTCCAATTTGGGCCAGCCGGTGCCCAAGTCGTATAACTTTCGCGGCGATGCTCGCGCCTATGATCGACTGCTGAACGCCGGTTTTGATCTGGTCTCGGTTGCCAACAACCACAGTGGTGACTATGGGAAAGACGCCTTTCTCGATGAGTTTATGACGCTGCCCACACGCGGTCTGACTCCTATTGGTGGAGGCAAGAACCAACAGCAGGCACACACACCCATCTTCAAAACGGTGCGCGACACGACCATCGGCTTTCTGGCCTACGATGAGATTGACCCTTTTTCGTTTGCCGCCACCGCTACGACGCCCGGCCATGCCTGGCTGACTGAAGACGCTCTGCGGCAGGATATTCCAGCCGCCCGCGCCGGCGCTGATTTTGTGATTCCCTTCGTGCATTGGGGCGTGGAGTATTTCACCGGCCTGACCGATCATCAGCGCCAGCTTGCGCAGGTTGCCATTGATGCCGGCGCCGATATAGTGATCGGCGCGCACCCGCATGTGATCGAGCCGTATGAGACGTATAACGGCAAGCTGATCGTCTACAGCTTGGGCAACTTTGTTTTTGATAATATGTATGAAGAAGTCGTGCGGCGCGGCACTATCCTCACGCTGACGATCAAGAAAAACCAGTTGCTCGATTGGAAGCTGGTGGCCACGCGCATTGGCGACTGGGGCGAACCCACGTTTGTCTGAATGGAACGAGCCGGCTGGAAGCCAGCGGTACAAGTAACTGGTCCCACGCGCAAGAATGCCTAGAATGCCCAGAATGCCTACCCTTCCTGGGGATGAGGCACTGCTGATGCTGATCGCCGCGAGAGTACCTCGACCATCCAGCGAGCTATCTGCGCGTTGATTTCTCCTGGCACGGGCTGCGGCCCTGGAGGCAAGGTCGCGTGATGCTGCACCAGATAGGCCAGCGACAATGCCTGAAGCGAGAAACCGATGTCCATCGTCTCGACTGGATTGCCGCCACCACCAGCCAGGTTGAGCATTTCGCCCTGGGCTAAAAGCGTAATATGCCGGCCATCGGCGAGGGTAAAGAGTTCGACCCACTCGCGGAAGCGCTCAACTTTAATCGCCCGACGCCTGAGTTCGGCCAGATCGATCTCCCAGGAGAAATGGCCGGCGTTCGCCAGGATTGATCCATCAGGCAGCGCATCAAACGCGGCGCCGGCAATCACTCCAGGGCGCCCGGTAGCCGTAAAGAAGACCTCGCCGCTCTGCAAGGCTTCCCCAAGCGGCAGCACGCGCATGCCATCCAACACCGCCTCAAGCGCCCGAATGGAGTCTGGTTCTACGACAGCAACATGGCCGCCAAGCACGCGCAGGCGCCGGGCAATACCGCGCCCAACCGAGCCATAGCCAAAGACGACGAAGCGCTTCGACTGCACCAGCAGGTTGGTCTCGCGCATAAAGCCTTCAACCATCGATGGCCCAACGCCGTGTTCGTTCTCCATGATGAGCTTCAGCGGGCTATCATTGATGACGATGATGGGAAACGAGACCTGGCCTTGTAGTTCGCTCCGCAGACGGTTGGCGCCAGTAGTGGTCTCTTCGGTGCCGGCAATGACCGTTTTTTTGCCAGGGTTGGCAAGAGAGAGCGCTACAAGATCGGCGCCATTATCCAGGAAGAGGTCGGGGTCATGCAGCAAGACCTGGCGGATATGCTCAAGATGAGTGGCGCTGCCATCATCCTGCTGGCCGTAGACAGTGATGCCGGTGGACCGGAGTGCGGCGGCCACATCGTCTTTGGTCGTGCCAGGGCTTCCGGTGATGACGACGTTGGCGCCTCCAGCTTGCAGCACCCAGCAGAGTACCGCTGTCTTGGGTTCGACATGCAGGCACATGCCAATCGTCAGCCCGGCAAACGGGCGCTGCTGGCGAAACTGCTCTCGCAAGCGCTGGAGCAGGCGCATATGCAGTTCAGCCCAGCGGGTCTTGCGCAAGCCCTGCTCTACCAGGGCATCAGCAGAAGCGCCCGATTCCTGTGTATTGCTCATTGGTGATGGCCTCTTTCACTACATCGTCTGCACGCTGCTGATTAGACTTCATCCTCTTCATCTTCAGCAGATTCTTCATCCTGGCTGCTCGCGCTGCCGCCAACCATGCGTTCTATAATGGCTGGCAGGTCTTTTGCCAGCTTTGAGTTGGAGATGACGCGATCCGCACCAGCGCGGCGGGCCGCCTGTTGCGCTTCCAGATCGACGTGCGGGCCAAAAGCCAGCGTGGGCAGCCCGGCGGTCTTCGCCTGGGCAATCACGCGCTCCCAGGCCACGCCAGCCGTCGCGGTATCAACCATCGCCAGCACAGGCGCACTCGCCGCGAGCTTGCGCGCAAAATCCTCTTCGCTGCGCGCCACCTGCGTTTCATAGCCCAGGTGGAGCAGGGTATCTCGAATCTTCACGCTAAAGAACAGATCGCGCTCTAAGAGCAGAATGGGTTTTGCATCGCTCATGATGGCCTCTCTCCAGGCTTCAACACCGGCGCCTGCACCGGGAACTGATCGAGATTAAGCAGACCACTGCCGGTATTGAACAATACTACTACTTCTTCCGGCCTCAGCGTGCCATCCGCCAGCAACTTGCGATAGGCCGCCAGCGGCGCAGCACCCTCCGGCCCGGCAAAGATGCCCTCGGTGGACGCCAGCAGCCGCGCCGCCTCCAGCATCTCCTCATCGCTGACCGTCAGCGCTGTGCCTCCGCTCTCACGCACGGCACGCAGGATGAGAAAATCGCCGATGGCCGCCGGCACGCGCAGCCCACCAGCCAGCGTCTGGGCATCTTGCCAGGGTTCCGCCGTTTCCGTGCCGGCGCGGAACGCCCGGACGAGTGGCGCACAGCCCTCCGCCTGCACAATTATCATCTTCGGGCGCCTGGCATCAATCCAGCCCAGCGTTTCCAGTTCGGCAAACGCCTTCCACATGCCAACGATGCCTGTTCCCCCGCCGGCGGGGTAGAGAATCGCATCAGGCAGCCGCCAGCCAAGCTGCTCAGCCAGTTCATAGCCCATCGTCTTCTTGCCCTCGGCGCGGTATGGCTCCTTGAGCGTGGCGACATCAAACCAACCACGCGCTTCTTTCAGCGCGGCCACGATGGCTCCGGCGTCATTAATCAACCCTTGTATGAGATAGAGCGCCGCGCCGCTCACGGCCACCTGCACTCTTGCGCTTTCCTGGGCATCCTGGGGCATAAAGAGAAAGGCAGGCACTCCAGCACGTGCCGCGTAGGCTGCCAGGGCCGCCGCTGCATTGCCAGCGCTGGGAGCGGCCAGCGCCCGCGCCCCCAGCATGCACGCCCGGCTCACCGCCGCGCTCATACCCCGCGCTTTGAAGCTGCCCGTCGGGTTCTGCCCCTCGTCCTTCACCAGCACTCGCGCACCGGCAAATCCCAGCGCCGCACCTAGACGGGGGCAGGCAAGCAAGGGCGTCATACCTTCGCCCAGACTGACGATATCTTGCTCTTCCAGCGCCGGCAGCACTTCATGATAGCGCCACATGGTTGCCGGGCGCCCGGCCAGTGCATCGCGGCTCCACTCGCGCCGCGCCCGCGTCAGATCATAGCGCGCCAGCAATGGCTTACCGCAGCACACGCTCACCGTCTGAAGCTGCTCAGATGGATAGTCACACCCGCATTTGCTACAGGCAAGGTGCGTCAAATACGTAAATGCCGACATTGGCAGTGATCCTCTTTTCTTGCAACACGTTGTCCTATGCCTGTATTATAGGCTCGTGAGCCACTTCTGGCATTACGCCTGGGAAGCGCAGCAACCGCAGCGGGGTATGCCAGCCTCGGAGAAAACGGAGGCATCCATGAGTACCAACAATCTACAGGGCCGCATCGCGGTGGTGACCGGGGCCAGCCGGCGCCAGGGCATCGGCGCGGCCATCTGCCGGGCGCTGGCAGCGGACGGCGCAGACATCTTCTTTACGCATTGGCGTCCCTTTGACGGAACGATGCCTTGTGGGATCGATGAGGATGGACCAGCCGCGCTGGAACAAGAGTTACGCGGAATGGGCGTCCGCTGCGCCAGCCGGGAAGTCGATCTGAGCTTCGCCGAGGCACCAATCCAGATTCTTGATGAGACGGAAGCACGGCTGGGCCGTCCCTCTCTCCTCGTCAATAACGCATCCCACTGGACGGCCAACAGCTATGAGGTGCTGAACGCCGCTATCCTCGACGCGCACTACGCGGTGAATATTCGAGGCACCTTGCTGCTCAGCGTGGAGTTTGCCCGACGCTTTGCTGGCCCATCAGGAGGGCGTATTATCACTCTTACTTCAGGCCAGGGAACTGGCCCAATGCCAGGCGAGCTTGCGTATGTCGCCGGAAAGGGAGCGATTGAAGCATTCATCGTCTCGCTGGCGACTGAAGTTGCAGCACGCGGCATCACGGTGAATGCTGTCGATCCTGGCCCGACAGATAGCGGCTGGATGAGCGAGCAAAATAAACAGGCGCTCCTGCCACACTTCCCACAGGGACGCCTGGGACAGCCGGAAGACTCGGCGCGATTGATTGCTTTCTTAGCCAGCGACGCGGCCCAGTGGATTACCGGCCAGATCATTCACTCCACTGGAGGGTTCCACTGATCGGATGGCTGCCGCTGCAAGCAGCTAATTTGTATCATAAGCGGAGATGCAATCTCTGCCGCAAAGCTGATAAGATGAGTAGGATAGTTCCTTCAGTAGTCTGTTCTCCTATGAAAGTGTACCGTATCTGTGGAAAGTGTATAATCTGTGACTCATCATGTTCTCCCTCAACCACCCTACCGGCTCTTAATGCTCGATATTGACGGCACATTACTGAATGAGCAGGGCCAGATTACCCCGCGAACACGGCAGGCTATCCAGGCCGCCGTTGATGCTGGCGTGCTGGTCACACTGGCAACTGCCCGCCGCTATTTTAGCGCCTCGACCTTCGCCGCCGATCTTGGGCTAAAGGCCCCGCTGGTTACCTATGACGGCGCGCTGATCCGCGAGTATCCCTCTGGCGAGGTCTGGCATACCAATCTGCTGCCTGCGCTGCTAGGGCAGGCGGCTGTTGACGCCATTGCGCAACATGGGTTGCAGCCGGTTGTGCAATATATCTTTGCTGAAGGCGAGCGGATGCTTACCGGCCCTGAATCGGGCGACACACCCTCAGAAGCGACGTATCTGGGCATCTTTTCTGCGCTTTTTGAGCGGCGCCCGCTGAATGAACTCTGTATTGGTGGCGCTGACCCACTGCGGGTGGTCGCCTTTGGCGCGCAGGAACGGCTGGAGGCAATTGCAGAAGAACTCCGCCCGCTGCCCTGCCAGTTGTATCTCAACCCACGCGGCAGCTATGACAGCGCCGAGCTGTCGATCATGAGTCCAACGGTCAGCAAAGGTAACGCGCTCAGCGTACTGAGCAGCCGACTGCAACTTGCGCTCAGCGAGACAATGGCGCTGGGCGATAGCTTCAACGACCTTTCGATGCTCGGCATAGCGGGATTAGGTGTGGCGATGGGCCAGGCGCCGCCAGCGGTGCGCGCCGTCGCCCACGCGCTCACGCTGTCCAACAGCGCCGATGGGGTGGCCGTCGCCATTGAGCGCTACCTGCTCAACGGCGCTTCTCCCCACAAGTGATGCCCCTTCCTTTGACTTTCACCCAGGCTATAGGCTATAGTTCAAAGTAAGGAGTCTACACACATCACCTTGCGCGAGCGCGCAGGTTCAGACATAGGAGGGCCGAGATGGCCGAGCAAATAGAAAAAGCTGAAGAGACGGCACAGACCGGGCAGGCCGGCGGCATCGATGAGAACGCAATAATTGATGCCCTGCGCGAGTGCTATGACCCGGAAATCCCGGTTAATATCGTCGATCTTGGACTGGTCTATGAGGTCAATATTGGGGTAGACACGGTTGGCATCGTGATGACGCTGACCGCTATAGGCTGCCCCGTCGCCGGTGACGTGATGGCCGAGGTTGAGGGCAGACTGCTCGAAGTGCCAGGCGTCAAGAAAGCGACAGTTGAACTGACCTTCGACCCGCCCTGGTCCACTGACCGCATGTCTGAAGATGCCAAGTGGGAACTAGGCATCGGCTGAACCGATTGGGTCAGTGATCGGCCCTTTGCCGACAATGGCCTGCCCAGGTGGCAGCAGCCAGAGCGCCAGCGACGCAGGGATGCGCGCAACCGGCTGCTCTTCATCTCCTGGCAGCTTCAATTCGTGGCGAGTAAACAGCGTGCCTCCGCCAAACACCCGCCGCAGCGTCGCCCCGTCATGACCCTGGATGGTACGCTCATACTTTGATTCAAAGGCCAGCCGTGCCCCTGTCGGATCCAGCAGAAAATCGACCTCGCGCTCCGAGCTGGCTCGATCAGAGCGCCAGTAAAAGAGCGTGCGCGGGACATTAAACGCCTCCATCAAATCCAGTTCCGCCGCCCGGAAGAGCGCCAGCGCCAGCGCCGCCTCGACCAGTTCTGATATATCTGGCTGGCGCGTGGCGCGCAGCATGGCGCGTGGCAGTTGCATCAGCAGCGGATCGACGGGATAGAGTTTGATATTCTTCTTCGGCGCGACCGTGCTTGTCGAAAGATCGAAAAAGTGCAGCGTTAGCAGTTGAAATGCCTCGCCCAGCCGGCGCACATAATCCTCAACGGTATCGACGGCGTAGCCAAGATGGCTTGCCAGCCGGTTATAGCTGACAGCCGACCCCAGATCAATGCTCACCCGCTCGATCAGGCGCAGCGCCTTGAGCGGGTCGCCGCGATAGCGGCTGACATCGCCTGCGACCATATCCCACAACTGGCGCGCTGTACTCTCGCTGACCGCGCCATCCGGGCTGGTCAGATGATCGCGCACCGCTGCCGGATAGCCGCCTGATTGTAGATAGGTTTGCAGCAGGTCATCGAGCTGGCCGATCAGAAACGCCGAGCCGAGCAGGATGTCTGCGGCCTCTTCGTTGGGCCTGACCAGATCAGCCGGCGCCAGCACACGCGGCGGCGAGGGCAGGTCGGGCGCGCAGGCGGCCACAAATTCGCCGAAGGAGAGCGGCAGCAAGATACGATCAAGATGCGATTCGCCGCCCCGGCGACCAGGCAACCTCTCGGCTCCGGCGCGAATATCCGAGGCCACCGAGCCAGTCAGCAGGAAAAAGGCATCTGCCGCCGCCGTATTATCGCGCAGCCATTTAATGGCCTGCTGCCAGCCTGGGACAGCGCTAATCTCATCCAGGATGAAGTAATAGGTGGGCAGACCAGCAGCAGGCTGGGGCGACAGGCGTGCCGCTTGCATTCCCGCGCGCACCAGCGCCTCGATGGCCCCTGGATCATTCTCTAAATCAAGCGCGTAGTACAGCACCCGACGCGGCGGAATGCCGGCATCCAAGAGCCGGCGTACCAACAGCTTGGCCGCCGTTGTTTTGCCCACCTGACGCGGCCCGCGCAGCGTATAAACCAGCGGCGCATCAGTGCGCAGCGTCTCCACAATCGGCAAAGAGCGGCGGAATGGTGAGGACTCCAGGGCGCGCAAATGGCGATCCCGCTTGATGGCCGCAGGATCGCTCCACCAGGGATTACTGACAGCAAGTCGATCAAGCATAACAGCGTCGTCTCCTCTCCTTCGGCCAGTATAGCAAGCGCTAGCTAAATAGCACCATGTTTCTCTTATTCATTCGACAAATGTGCTAGTATTTTAGCACGTCCAGTCGATAAAATCACACACCCCCCCCTTGACAAGGCGCCGTTTCTATGGCATCATTATGAATGAAGTTCATTCACAGATAGAGAACCAACCTATCATGCCAGAAACACTACGAGACGAGACACGAGACAAACGACGGGCTATCCTTTCGGCAGCGCGCGATATTTTTGCGATAAAAGGCTACGAGGAAACAACTATCGCAGAGATCGCACGCAGAGCGGGCATGGCTGTTGGCACTGTCTATCTTTATTTCGAGAATAAACATGAAATCTGGGTTGAAGTCTGTCTGGCAATGAATGAGGTTATTGCGGGAGTAATCCAATCTCCCGAAATCAGCGCTCTGCCATTTCAACGCATCCCACGAGCCGTTATTGAGGCATCATTCCGCACCTGTCGTGAGAACATGCGCTTTATGAAACTCTTGCAGGTGGAAGCACAATCCCCTGAAGAGATTGTGCGCATGAGAGCCTCCAAACAACAAATTGTCAACGCCCTGGATACGTTCTTCCGCCAGGCCATCGCGCAGGAGCAGTTGGCGCCATTTGATACCTCAGCTTATGCTGAGACCATCAATAATCTGGTAAGCGCAACCCTCCAGCAATGCTTCGGCATCGAGGGAGGCGAACGGGAGGAGTTCTACCGGGAAGGTGTGATTGAATTGATCGAGCGGCTCTTCTTCGGCCCATCGCTCCAGGCAGGAAAAGGTGGGGCAGAAGGAGATACCATAGAGGACCGATAATTTGCAACCCGGTGGTTCCCTCCATCGTACAAGCACATGAGTCGATTTTCCGACCCTTGGTGAATGAAGTTCATTCACCAAGCAGATGATAATACAGCCAAGGAGAAGAAGCAATGCACTCCGTGAACAAAGCGTTCAAGGCTTTCCAGACCAGGCATATAACCACTGCCTCCTTAGTTCTGCTGTAGCAATCGTTGATTTTCTCTCATCAGAAATGAATGAAGCTCATTCAGAAAGGAACACAGCATGTTGACACGGTTCGGTGGAGCGCTCTATCGCGCTCGCTGGTTTGTCCTCCTGGCAGGAGTTCTGCTGGTCATCGCGGCGGGAATCTTTGGGGGCGGTCTCTTTGGGCTGCTCAAGAGCGGGGGCTTTGAAGACCCCAACAGCCAATCATCGCACGCTCAGACACTGCTGAATCAGCAGTTGGGCGGGGCCACAACCGATGTCGTGATCTTAATACGCAGCAACACCCTCAGCGTTACTGACCCGGCGTTCGCCAGCGCGGCCACGCACTTGCTGGATACCCTCCAAGCGCGGCCAGAGGTCGCTTCGGTCACATCCTACTACTCGACCCATAGCTCGCGCTTCCTTTCGCGCGACGGTCACGAAACCTTCGCCGCGCTGCAACTCGCTTCAAAAGATGATACGGTCAAGGCGCAGCAGTACAAAACCCTGCTTCCACTTATCACCTCGTCCACCCTCCAGATCACCATTGGCGGCAATGTCGCGGCAAACAGCGCCATCAACAGCCAGATCAGCGCAGACCTGGAGCATGCTGAGATGATCACCTTTCCAGTGGTGGGCATCCTGCTCTTTCTCGTCTTTGCGGGACTGGTGGCCGCGAGCCTGCCCTTGCTCATTGGCGGCATCGCTATCCTGGGCGCCTTTGCCCTGCTGCGCGTGCTGACCAGCTTTACTGATATTTCAGTCTTTGCCATCAACGTTGTGACGGTGATGGGACTGGGGCTGGCGATTGACTATGCGCTCTTTATCGTCACCCGCTTCCGTGAGGAACTGGCCGCGCAGGGAGGCGACACGCGAGCGGCTCTGGAGCGCACGATTTCAACCGCCGGGCGCACGGTGCTGTTCTCCGGCCTCACCGTCAGCGTAAGCCTGCTGAGCTTGCTGCTCTTCCCAGAAGGCTTCTTGCACAGCATGGGCCTGGGCGCAATTGGCGCGGTGGTGGTTGCCATGCTGAGCGCGCTGACCATCTTGCCAGCGCTGCTGGCTGTGCTGGGGCGGCGCGTCAACGCGCTCTCTATTCAGCGCTTCTTCCGCCGCTCAGCCAGGTCCGGGCGCGCCACTGCCACTGGCGAAGCGCGTGGCGCGTGGTATCGCCTCTCGCAGACGGTGATGCGTTTCCCAATTCCGGTGGCGCTGGCGGCGCTGGCAGTGCTGGTCGTGCTAGGGCTGCCCTTCCTGCATGCCTCGTTCTCGACGCCCGACGTGCGGGTGCTGCCTGCGGGCCAGGAGGCACGTGTCGCCGCCGAGAGGCTCTCGCAGGACTTCGCGCAGCAAGGCGCCTCGGAGATCGTGATCGCCATCCGCACGCCAGGCAACGCGCTCTCGTCGGAGAACCTGGCAAGCCTGGATAGCTATGTGCGCCAGATCGAAGCCATGCCAGGCGTCGTCGAAGTGCAAAGCCTGGTCACGGTCAACCCGGCGCTGACGCTTGCCGAATATCAGCAGCTTTATGCCCAGCCCGACGCCAACCCGCAACTGGCCGCCGTCGCGGCACAACTGGCAAACGGGGATGCTACCAAAGTCATTGTTGCCTTGCAGTCTGCCGAATTCTCCTCAGCCACTCAGAACGTGGTGCAGCAGGTTCGCGCTCTGGCCGCACCCGGTGGCCTCCAGCCGTTGGTTGGCGGCGAGACGGCCTATCAGATGGACCTATTCAGCAACCTGCGCGCTACCGTGCCCTACGCGCTGCTGGTGATCGCTCTGGCGATCTTTGTGCTGCTCTTCCTGATGACCGGCTCAGTGGTGATGCCGCTCAAGGCGATTCTGCTCAACACCCTCTCGCTCTCGGCGACCTTTGGCGCGCTGGTCTGGATTTTCCAGGATGGGCACTTCGAGAGCCTGCTGAGCTTCCAGTCGAACGGCAGCATCGACGGCACCCAGACGATCCTGATCTTCGCGCTGGCCTTTGGCCTGTCGATGGACTACGAGGTCTTCCTGCTCAGCCGCATCAAAGAGCAGTTCGATGCCACCGGCGATAACCGCGCCTCGGTGGCTTCTGGCTTGCAACGTACCGGCTGGCTGATTACCAGCGCGGCGCTGCTGTTTGCGGTGGTACTGGCAGCTTTCAGCACCTCGGAGATCGTCTTTATCAAAGAGATTGGCATCGGCCTGGCAATTGCAGTGGTCATGGATGCGACGCTGGTGCGCGCACTGCTGGTCCCGGCCACGATGCGCTTGCTGGGCCAGTGGAACTGGTGGGCGCCTCGTCCGCTACGCGCGCTCTGGCAGCGCATTGGGTTCAGCGAAGCAGAGACGCCGGCGCTTGCGGCTGAGGGCATAGGCGCAAATCAGCCCGGCAAAGAACTGGAGCCTGTCTCGAACTAAGAGACAGAACCTTGCTGGATACCTCGTGTATACTACACTGGAGTGAGAAGGCGTCCTCGCTCCAGTGTAGTTGCATGCTTGATACAAAAGGGGTGATTGCCATGAAAGCCCATACGACGTATCTTACGTTCACTACCCCGCATCGCCGCGAATTGCTGCATATCACACCAAAGGTCAGCGAGGCCGTCAGCGAAAGTGGCATTCAGGAAGGATTTGTGCTGGTGTCGGCCATGCACATTACCGCAGGTGTCTTTGTCAATGATAACGAACCCGGCCTGCACAGCGACATCATGGAATGGCTGGAGCATCTTGCCCCGGCCAAGCCGGGCTATAAGCATCA